>NZ_CAKZPW010000402.1:0-18221 GCF_937139385.1 uncultured Maritalea sp.
GCCACGGTCAGAGCCACGCACTTCAACATCCAAATCACCGTCCGCCAAGTCGCGCATGGTGTTGGTTAGATTGGAGATATTGCCCGTGATGGAGCGAGAGAAGAACAGACCAACCAACATAGCCAACAGCATAGTGCCGCCACCAACCATCAGCATCATGTTGCGCATATCATCCACTGGTTTGTGAAGCGCTGCAAAGCTTTCCACTGCAACCATTGCCCATTTCACATCTGCAAATTGGACCGGCACAGCTTCAATGTGCATTTTTTGATCGCGATAAACACTGGAGATCCCTTGAGCGGGTTCACCTTCAATTGCCGTTTTAATCGCATCTGCCTCAAAACTCGTCACGAACTGATCTGGCTCTTCAGTGAAGCTGGAATCGACGCGCAACATGCCGTCTGCGCCGACCAACAAGGTTTCACCTGTCTCGCCGAGCCCTTTTTTGAACCCAACAAAGTTCGCGATCGTGTCAATTGGCACACCAAACGCAAGCACACCTGCTATGTTGCCTTTGGCATCAACAACCTTGGCGCCAATAAAGCTAGCCGCTTCGTCGCTATATGCAGCATAGGGCGCAAAGTCACTAAAGGCGACTTCGCCATCCGGCAGCTCCAACGCCTTTTTGTATAATGAATCCAGAGGGCTATTCGCTTCGATTCTGGTAGCAAAATCGTTCTTTTTGAATACTGAGTATGCGATGACACCATCTGCACTGATCAGCAGAATGTCTTTGTAACCAGCGTTAACAGCCTGTGTCGCTAGGCTTGGATGAATGCGCGAATGTGCGAAATCATAATTGGTGAACTGTTTGGCGGTATTTGCCAAATGGCGCTCGTTTTCGGCGTGGGGGTTGTTCGTTATAAACCCTTCCTGCAAAAACGCAGTGGGTTCTTTGTCTGCCTGTTCCCAGGTGCTGCGCAATTCGCCAAGCGTTCCCCCAAGAGCGGTGTCGCCGGCGGTTTTCAGCAAGTCAGTCTTCATGTTTTCCAGCAACTCAGTCATCGACTGCGCCCGAATAGAAGCGATGGTAGACAGACGTTGCTCTGCCATTTTGTTCACGGTATCTTCGCTTACGCTGTAACTGACAAGACCAACACCTAACCCAACAAACAAAGCCGCTCCCACCAACATCATTGGCAGCTTTTGCGAAATTTTGATCGTCGGTAGCTTTAAGAATTTAAACATTGAGCTTATCTCCGCCCTCGAACTTGCATTTGTGACTTTTAGCGTCGTTCACGCCAATTCGTTCAAACGCATTACCCCCGAGCGCTCGAACTATTCTTTTGGTTACCAAGTCTACAACGAAACATCTGAATCAAATCTAAATAGAAAAGCCCCTTTACAGAAGCAAAGGGGCTCAAAATTGGTACTTAATTGGACTATAACTTAGCTCAGAGCGCCAATTACTGCTTCAATCTTCTTTTTCATCGTGCCAGCATCGAAGGGCTTGATCACATAATTGTTCACGCCACAACTGATCGCTTCTTTTACTTGCTCTTTATCACCACGGCCCGTGGCCATGATAAATGGCATGGAAGACGTACGCGGATGTTTTCTGATCACTTTCAAAAGTGTCAGTCCATCAACGTCGTCCATATTCCAGTCTGAAATGATCAGGTCGACATTGGCAGATTCGAGCTTCATTAGCGCATCGCGCCCTGACTTGGCCTCGACAACGTTCTTGAACCCAAGTTGATTCAAGATAAACTTACAAATACCGCGCATGGATTGTTGATCGTCAACAATCAAAACGCACATCGAACTTGCTTTGGGCATTAGCTGATGCCTCTGGTTTGAGGATTCATATGATTCACTTTAGACGCAATCTTATCCATTAACAGTTACCAATCCTTCAATGATCTACGCAGCAGCTTTACGACGTTCCAAAGCGCTGATGAGCTTTGCAGCGATTTTTTCAACTGATAGTTCTTCATCAATTGCGCCCAATTCCATCGCAGCACGCGGCATGCCATAAATTAGCGCTGATGATTTACTTTGGCCGAACGTGCGTGCACCCGCATCGTGCAACAACTTCATGCCATTTGCGCCGTCTTTGCCCATACCGGTCAAAATTGCAGCAACAGCGTCCGCGCCAACTTGTTTGGCAACAGATTCAAACAAAACATCAACCGATGGACGATGACCAGAAACAACACCATCATCGCCAAGCCGACACTTTAACTGCCCAGATGATTTCTCCACCCGCAGATGGGAATCGCCCGGAGCAATATAGGCGTGCCCTGGCTTCAACACTTCACGTTCTTTTGCTTCAACAACTGTAAGCTCGCAGGTCTCATTGAGCCGTTGAGCGAAACGCGCGGTAAACCCGGCGGGCATATGTTGCGCAATAACAATCGGCGGCGAATCTTTTGGAAGGCCCGACAGAACTGTCTTTACAGCCTCCACACCACCTGTTGAAGCGCCAATTGCGATGAGCGCGTTGGACGAAACTTTGGCGCCAGTCGCGATTGGTTTGGTGGGTGCTGCATCACGCGTTGTACTTGGTTGACGCGCCATAGCACGTCCGCGCACATCTGATTGTGCTGCGGCAATAACCTTGTCACGCACCTCGCGTCCAAATTGCTCCAATCCGCCAGCCAAATCATGGCCAGGTTTAGCAACAAAGTCGACGGCGCCAAGTTCCAGAGCCAAAAGCGTTTCTTGTGCGCCTTTTTGTGTAAGGGTCGAAATCATGACAACTGGCGTTGGTCGCAAGCGCATGATTTTTTCCAAGAAGGCCAAACCGTTCATGTTCGGCATTTCAATGTCCAGCGTTACAACATCTGGGTTCAGTGTTTTGATTTTGCCACGAGCATCGATTGGATCACATGCGGTACCAACCACATGAATATCATCGCCAGCGGAAAGCAGTGACGATAACACTTCACGAATGAGGGCAGAATCGTCAACAACAAGAACTTTAATCATGCGGCACTCCGTGCACTTGCGCCAAGTTTGTTCTGATAAACGGTCTTGCCAACAAGCTTAAATTTGTCAGCGACCGAATTAAGGTTTTCCGAATGTCCGATGTAAAGAAATGCACCTGGTGCGAGCAATTCGCCCATACGGGTGAACATCTTTTCTTGTGTCGGTTTATTGAAATAGATTGCAACATTTCGGCAAAAGATCGCATCGAATGGGCCGCGCATGGGCCATGGTTCCATCAGATTGAGTGACTTAAAGGTCACCACTGATCTGGCATGATCGGGAATGCGCACATTGCCAGCACCGTCGCGATCAAATAATCTCACGCGCTCTGGAGAAAGGCCTGAAAGGTCGCCAGCTTTGTAGATCCCAGCTTTGGCCTTTTCAACAACGTCTGTGTCAATATCGGTTGCAAGGATTTTAAAATCCCAGCTTTTCAGTTTCGGGTGCGCGGCCAGAAGGCTCAGCGCAATCGTATATGGCTCTTGCCCGGTAGAGCAACCAGCGGACCACAAACGCAATCGTGACTTATTTGGATTGGCGGGGTCATTGACGATTTTGCCGATATAATCGTTCAAATGATCAAAGTGATGATCTTCGCGGAAAAAGCGAGTGAGGTTCGTCGTTAGGGCATTTATGAACTCTTGGATGTCGTCTGCCGACGCGCCACGTTCCAAATGCTCTAAGTATGCGGTGAAGGTGTCCAGGTTGAGACGACGGATGATTTTTGAAAGTCGCGAAACCACGAGCGTACGCTTGGCGTCACTCATTGAGATGCCCGCCAAATCGTATACTTTGTTTCTTACCGCTTCGAATTCGCGATCCGACAAAGAAATTTCACCATTATCCATCTTGCTGCTGGCCCCTGTGACACGCTCGACTACAAATAGACAATAGGGTTGGTCTTCAACCATAGTGTCTGCAACTCCTAATATCAGCCGCTGGTCAACATCCGCGGGTGTCAACCTGTACTGATAATCCCCTATTGTCGTCTCACTCCCCTTATTTTTGGTAAATGAAACGCAACTGGTGCAATTTAATAGGGTGTGCGGGCAGCACGAGCGGTACAAACCCAAGCAACGCAACTCCAAAATGGAGCCACCACCTGTTGCAAGAGATTAGTTTGCAATGGTTAATAGATGGTTGCTGCAAGCCGACGGCGTAAACCAAATGATAAGAAATTTCCGACTTAGAACAATTCGATATCGTCGTGCACTGCAACTGGCTTGTTTGCCTTGGAAATCTCGTCCTTGATCAGACCATCATTGACCGAGCTATCGAGATGTTTGACAAAAACTCGTCCCGGAACAGGTTGGAATACGACGCGCCGCGCAACCATGCCGCCAAGGTCTTCTGCCTCTGCCTTATATCCCTCAGCCGCCAAGAAACCACGTACGAAAGCGGCGTTCTTGGCCCCTACATCATCCATTTTCTGGTTGATGTTGCCGCCACCAAATACTTTAATTTCCAATTCCGAGCGTTGACCTGATCCTTGGGTGAGGACTTTGTTGATCAATTCTTCCATTGCGTAGGCACCATATCGGGCGCTTTCACCATATTTGTCTTTTGAACTGTCTGATTGAACCCCCAGCAAGAAGTGGTTCATACCACCAACGCCAGTGATTTTATCGCGAACACAGGCAGCAATACACGATCCTAACACCGTCGAAAAAGCCGTATCTGGCTCACCGGACACGTGACAATCACCTTGGTGCACTTGCACAGTGGACTGCCGTGGAATGTCGCGAGGGGATCTGATCGATGCTGACACTGATTCTTCCTGTTCTTATTTACACCTAACGTAGCAACAAAATTGTTAGTGAACTGCTAACCACAACGTGAACATTCGCTTTAATACAACAAAAGTGAAAGCACCAGTTAGGAAATGAGATGTAGATTGGACGGACTTGTAAAGGGGGAAGAAGCTTATGTCTTTGGACAAATTAGCTGTCGAACTAGAAGAAACAGCACGCCAAACAGCTGAAATGATTGATAAAATCAATGATAGCCTCGGCGTTTTGATGGATGGCAATCGCGGTTGTGAAGAAGCACGCAAGACTGCTATTCAGCAAATGCTAATTGCCTTGCAGGCTCAGGACAGAATCCAACAACGTTCTGACAATATTGCAAAAGCGGCTCGATTGATGGCAAAAGTCATCGACGACATTTCTGAGAATATCGAGCACAAAGACATATGGTCTGAGCTTACGCTTGACGAGTTGCGCAAGCCAAATCTATCCGGCATCGCTGGACGCGCGAAACATGACGACATTGAATTGTTTTGACTGCGGTAAATGCTTTTACCGCAGACAAAAGCCCGGTCTAGCCGGGCTTTTTTATTGTTTGAATTTTCGGGTTTAAGCGGCGCTTGTTAGCTGTCTTCGCCTGTTTGACCGACAACGGCTTCAAGATCAATCAAGCCAACCATGCGACTGTCATGCGTAACGATGCCGTTGAGCAATTCTGAATCCATATTCTCGCCCTCTGGCACCGCATGGATATCACTTTTCTGCACAGTCAAAATATCAGACACAGCGTCAACCAAAATGCCGATCCATTTTTCGCCGACCGCAAGTACCACAACAACATGTGTTTTTGTTGCTTCGGTTACACCGGCACCAAACCGGGCACGAAGATCGAAAATGGGGACAATCGTGCCGCGCAGGTTCACAACACCGCGAACAAATTCTCTTGTATTAGGCAAAGGTGTTGCACCATTCCATGCGCGGATTTCCCGAACAGTGGTAATTTCAACGCCGTAAGCTTGCTCGCCAATTGAAAACGCAATCAGTTGAATGGAGTTCGCTCCGCCAACTTCAAGATCGTTTTCATTGAGTTCAATGGCTTCCATGACTTCCTCTCAATCTGCTTTCGCTTAAGCCGCAGCGCTGCTGCGGTGATTTACGCGACTGGTTTTCAAACCTTGGACATCTACGATCAACGCAACTTGCCCGTCTCCTAAGATTGTACCCCCGGCAATGCCGTCGATACGCTCGTAGTTTTCCTCTAAACTCTTAATAACCACTTGCTGCTGACCAATGATTTCGTCGACAATGATCGCAAGTTTGTTAGTACCTTCAGCTTCACACAGCACCACAAAGCGGTCTTTTTCCTCAGCATCTGTGTGCATGGCAAAGCGTGTGGCCAGATCAACAACGGGCACATATTCGCCCCGGATTTGGAGCAAACGCGAACCGCTTGGCACTTTGCCAAATTCTGCCCGGCCAGCCTGAATGGTTTCAACGATTGAGGACAGCGGCACAACATAGGGGCAACCGGCCACTGAAACGAGCATGACATCCAGCACCGCCAGCGTGAGCGGCAGTCTTAGGGTCATGCGCGTGCCGCGCCCAGGATTGGAACGCACGTGAACAGAACCACCAATTTTTTTGATGTTCGAAAGAACCACGTCCATGCCAACGCCACGGCCCGAAAGGTCAGAGACCTCTGTTACAGTGGAGAAACCTGGCGCAAAAATCAGGTTGTCGATCTGTTCATCGGTTGGTGTTTGATCTGGTGCAACCACGCCTTTTTCTTTAGCGAGGGCAAGCACCCGTTCACGGTTAATACCGCCACCGTCATCTTCAACAATTATCAAGATATTTCCGCCCGCTTGCTCAGCAGACAGTGTAATAGTTCCGGTTTCAGGCTTGCGACGGCTGGCGCGTTTTTCAGCGTCTTCAATACCGTGGTCTGCTGAATTGCGGATCATGTGGGTCAATGGATCAGACAATTGCTCAATAACAGTTTTGTCGATCTCGGTGTTTTCACCCACCATTTCAAGTTTGATTTTCTTACCCGTTTTACTTGCCAATTCACGCACCAAACGTGGCATACGTGAGAAGACTGATTTCACGGGTTGTGCTCGGATCGCCATGACGCTGTCTTGCAATCCGCGCGTTGTTTGCGCCAAAACCTCAATGCCGCGCACAAGTTCTTGGTACTTGTCGCGCAGGGTCTCATCCATCTGTTGGGTGAGCATTGACTGGGTGATAACAAGTTCCCCGACCATATTTACAACACGGTCGACTTTGTCCAAGTCTACGCGAATTGACTGAACTGGTGGCTTGCTGTCTGTCGCTTTTGGCTTTGCTGTCGCACTGCCAAAAGCTGGACCTTTTGATGCCTCAGGTTCGGGTGTTTCAATTTTTTCTGGAACTGGTGCAGCGGCTACGACGGGCTCTTCTTTTGGCGCAGCTGCAGCTTTGGCAGCAGCAACCTCTTCAGCTGAAGGTTCAACTTCAGGCACTGGCTCGGCGGCCATATCAACACCAAGTGCGCCGGCCAAGTCAGCAAAACTTGGAGCGTCGTCACTCGCTTCAGGGGCAGCCATGTCTACAACATCATCAAGCTCTTGTGTAGGTGCGGGTGAACTTTGAGGCGTTGGTGCGTAGTCTGCCGAACCAATTTCACCAACTAAGATTGAAGTCTGTCTTTCGCTCAACACACCTGGAGGTGTGACTTCAATTTCACAATCGCCTTCAACAAACTCAAATACTTCGCGAATACGCTCTTCGGTAACATCATCACCTTTAAGGGTAATGACCCATTGGCAATAAGGCTGGAAGGGCTCAAAGTCATTAAGCTCT
This sequence comes from uncultured Maritalea sp., assembly GCF_937139385.1. NCBI lineage: Bacteria > Pseudomonadati > Pseudomonadota > Alphaproteobacteria > Hyphomicrobiales > Devosiaceae > Maritalea > uncultured Maritalea sp. Next base: position 7,518 of record NZ_CAKZPW010000402.1, read on the forward strand.
GGAATTTCACGAATATCTGCGTTCACTTGAGAATCGCCGACAATCGACAATTCGCGGAACAAAAGAAGCGGATCATTTGCACGTTCAAACAGGGCAGGAAGCGGGGTAAACGTTAAAGTCCATGCGTCTGCAGCGGCGCCAAATTCTGGCGCGCCATCGGTGCCGTCGCCGGCAAAAACCACGTCAGCGTTTGCCAAATCATCTTCTGCATCACCAAGCGCCGCATCCAAATCACCGTCAGCAATCAGATTTAGGGGAGGATTTTCAAAAACATCCTCATCTTCGGCCAAATCTGCACCGCCAACCATGACGGGTGTAAACTCAATGTCGAAATCTTCTGGTTCTTCTTCTTCCGCACCATCTGGATTGCAGAGCGCTTCAAATTCGGCTTTTTGCTCGCCGCCATAGCCCTCTTCAAGCTCGCGACCATCTTGCGCTGCTGACACAAAGTCCGCAACCAAATCACTAGAACGAATGCAAAGCGTTAGAACTTTTGGGTCCAGCTCGATGCGGCCATCGCGCACGAAATCCAAAAGCGTTTCAAAGCTGTGCGCGAATTTCACCAAGCCCGTGAACCCGAATGCGCCAGCACCACCTTTTATCGAGTGGATCGCCCGAAAAACGGCATGAAGTCGCTCAGGATCTTTGTCGCCCGCTTCGATTGCGAGAAATTGCTCTTCCAATTCGGCAAGCAGCTCGGAACATTCGTCGAAGTAGGTAGCCTTAAATTCGTCAAGTTCGCTCATGGCACATCCAACGCAACACGGGTTTATATTTTAGTGTGAGACCTTTTTGATCACGCTCAACAGCTTGTCCGGATCAAAGGGCTTCACAATCCAACCTGTTCCACCTGCAGCACGACCCTGGTCACGCTTGTCTTGGCTGGTTTCGGTTGTCAGAATTAGAATTGGCAAACTCTGGTACTGGCCAGAAGCTCGCACGTTTTTGATGAATTCAATTCCGTCCATTATCGGCATGTTGATGTCGGTAATAACGACATCGACATTCTCAGCGCCCAAAACATCAAGTCCTTCTTGGCCATTTTCGGCCTGTAGAACTTCATAACCTGCGCCAGCCAGCGTATGCTGAAGCATGGCGAGGATTGTGCGAGAGTCATCGACAGTGAGTACACGCATAAACTGACTATCCTTTCATTAACGGTGCAAAAGCGCTCTCCAAGCCCAAGGTCTCAAGGGCATTGGAAAAATGTTCGCTGGGCGCGCTCAGCAGCAGCTGATAATTATGGTTGGTTGCCGTTTGAGCGGCGCTCAACAACATAAAGAGAGCGTTTGTTGAAACGCGTTCAACATTTGCTAGATTGATTTCGAGGTTGCCAGCATTGAGCGCCTCGAGCATTTCTTCACGCATCTCATCAACAGCCCCGATGTCTGCGATGGCTGGTAGATCGATTTGCTTGGTCGGTGTGTCAGCCATACTTGGCATCCCCTGAAATACACGATTCATTCCAGCGCAGTTTCACCGGGAACTGTTTAAGAATTCCTAACCATATTGGAAGAAGGCGTATTAACCTTACGCTTCTTGCAGATTTTGACCTTGTTCACCCCACTATTGCTTCACGCAAATCACAAACCTATCTTTAAACGCACACAGCGAATCAATGTCATCGACCAAAGCGTGGATGTGTGGAACTGTTCTGGAGAAACGATGCGATATATTTCTAGCGTTGAAGAACTTGGCAATATTTACGGACAACCCAGTGCCCCTTCGCTGGTCAAAGAGATTGATTATATCGCTGATGTCTATGCCCAATTCATCGAGCTCTCGCCGTTTGTGAGTTTGGCGACGGTTGCACAAGAAGGGATTGATTGTTCCCCTAGGGGAGATGAACCTGGTTTTGTGCGGATCGCGGATCGACGTACCCTCATCATGCCGGACCGCCGCGGCAACAACCGCTGCGATAGCCTGCGCAATATTGTTCGCGACCCACGCACTTCATTTATGTTTTTAATACCGGGCAGCAGCACCGTTCTTCGGGCGAACGGCAGTGCACGTGTTTGCATTGAGCCTAACCTATTGGCTTCCTTTGAAAAGGAGGGGAAGCGACCTCGTTCAGCCATCGTTCTGCAAGTGGAAAAGGTCTATTTTCAATGCGCAAGGGCGATCATGCGCGCGGGCCTTTGGCAAGCGGATGCCCAAATTGATCCCGGCAGCGTACCCTCGCCGGGCAAAATGCTATCAGAACTGACAAATGGGGAAGTTGGCGGCAAAACCTATGATGATGAATGGCCCCAACGCGCAAGCAAATCCATGTGGTGATGGGCACTGGATTAGTAACAGATGGCCCCTTCTGGTCGGCCCAACAGGAACCCCTGCACGCCACAATCGCCTACTTCTGAAACGAAATCGAGTTGAGCTTGCGTTTCCACCCCTTCAACAATCACGCGAATATCGTTGTCACCGAACCCATGTATTGTTGAAATGAGCTGCTGTTTTCCCCTGGCGGTTCCAAGCAGCTTTTTGAACCACGCTCCATCTATTTTTACCACATCAGGCCGCAACCGCGCTACGCGTTTTTGATCCGAAAAGCGCACGCCGAAATCATCAACTGCAACTTTTATGCCATAGGACTTGAAGCAATCGATGACATTTGCGAACACCTGATCATCTTGGGTTTGCTCCTCGATCACTTCGCACACAAATTCTGCTGGGTTAACCCCGAGTTCACGCATGCGCTCGACCATAAACCCTACTTCGTATTCGGCTTGTTTCACGTCCACATAGGTCGCAGGGTCAAGATTGACAAATAGCAGTTGGCCGGGCTGCTTCACCATATGAAAATTGGAAATATGGATGGCGCGGCACATCCATTCAATGAAGAATCTATCTTCAGGTGGCACAATTGCAAAGAAGTCCAATGGGGAGAGTACCCCCCCTTGGGTGAGTATCCGGACCAGACCTTCATGGCCACAAGGCGGACCATTGAGATCGCTGACACAATAAATGGGCTGGAAGGCGGAGTTTAGTTGGAATTGACCATATCTGCCCGTGCGCCACTCATCATGATAAAAGAGCGCATCATCAACAAACCTTGGTCGTGAAACCCGCAACGAATTCCTCCCCGAATCTTTTGCCATATCTTCATACGCGGTTTCAACTAGTTGGACAAGAAGAAGCAGAAAAATCAAACAAAATCAGTGTTTTCCTGCAAGGGTTTGTTGATGGCAATTGTGGCCGAGAGCAATAGAATGAGCAACGCACTTGAAACAAACAATGTGGTGTAAGTGGCAAATGTCAGAATAAGGCCACCGACAATTGGTCCCGCGACTTTGCCCAAATTTCGGATCGTGCCAAGAAGTCCCATGCCCAAACCTAGGTCTTTGTCGGGCAATTGCAGGCTATAAAGCGCAATGATTGTGGGCAGCACGACACCAAGGGAGCCCCCCATCAGCATAGCGATGACTAAAAACTGCGGGCCTGTAGTTGCAAATGGCAAAATCAAAATAGTCCCACCCAAGAAGCATAGGGCTGCTGACAAAACTGGCCGTAAACCAAACCGGTCTGCGAGTTTTCCTCCGAAAGGACGCGCCAGCAGATTTGCGCCCTCTTGGATCGAGAAGAACAGGCCGACGGTCAAAAGATCGACACCTAACTCTAGGTGCGCATAAATGGGCAAGAAGGCTTTTAGAGCATAGGTTGAAATGTAAATGGTCATTTCCATGGAGCCAGCAAACCATAAAACGGGGACTGAAGCAGCGCGTTTTGCGGTGTATAAAAAAGCTCCGATTGGGTTTTGAGTTCGCAGCACGCCTTGCGCCTTAGGTTGGATTTCTTGCAACGCGAGCACAGGCAAAAAGGCCAACAAACTGATGCATCCAATTACGGTGAATACAGCGGCAGGGTCTATCCAGGTGAGTGCCCATGCGGCGGCTGTTGGCGCAATCAGATAACTACCCGATCTTGCTAGACCAAACCAACCTTGACGCGTTGCTCGCTTTTCCAGCGCGAGCGAAGCGACATAAGCAAGCGTGACCGGACCAAAAATCGCGGTGGCCAAACCATGTATCAACCGCAAGGCAAACAATTGCTCGGGGGTTTTGACAAACCAATAAAGAAATGGCGTAACCGCAAAAACGCCAACACCAATCAACATCCACAAACGACGCCCAGACCTGTCCGACAAATAGCCGAAAATTGGCTTGAGAAAGAGACCTGTCATTGTGGAAACCGAAACAATTAGCCCCAAAAAAACAGACCCAGCGCCCAAGCTGGCTGCAAATAGGGGCAATAGGGGCGACTTTCCCATCTGGTAGGCCGTGCGAACCAGAAAATCAGCTGAAGCCACTCGCCATAGGTTTTGGTTCACCTGCGCGTTTTGTTTCATATGGAAATGGCTTTAATTCCCGCCTCTTCAATGTCAGTGTTGAGCTTTGTGATGCCACCTTTTGTCAGCGCGGCGAGTTTTTCCAATTGCACGTCGACTTTGGCCCGCACGTCTTGGCTGACTGCAATGGCTTGGCTGGTTGGCGCCGCATCAGCAATTGACATAACCCACGCCAGTTCTCCCAGCGTATCGTCCAAGCCAGCAGCATGGCGCAGCACATCGCGCGGCGTCTCTTTGAACCGATTCACCAACACCTCTTCGATTGCGGTTAGCTGGTCGATTGCACTTTTGGCCTCGGCTTGAATGTGCCCATGGTTTGGCTTGAGTTTCTTGTCCAACTGTTCGAGCTGTTGACGCAACGCACGCAACTGATTCACCCCTTTGCGCAACCGATCTTGAGTTTCATGCAAACCCAACAACTCAGCATATTGCGCATCGAAATCGTCCTGGGTGGTTTGCAAGCGAGGGTCTTTAACAATTTTGAACGGCTGCTCGAGCTTTGCGCCTTCCGCATCTAATTCTACAAAATAATCACCAGGGGAAACCTGTGGACCGCGTCCGTCGCCCGATTTGGCCAATGGTTCATATGGTTTGTGGATCAAAGCCGGGTCAAATGGCGTTGGTGCGTCATGGTGCAAATCCCACACAAAACGATTTAAGCCCTTTTGTGTTTTGATTTTTCGCTTGGGTTTTTCATCATCATTATTGGTGAATTTGGCAATCACTTCGCCTTGGTGATCGCGAAACAAAAGTGCGACATTGCCTTCTGGTTCTTCGTCAAACCAATAATATACAATAGCGCCATTTGGGGCATTTTCACCCACATCCAAGTGCACATTGCGTGTGGTGCCATCGCTTTGTGGTTTGTGATAGGTGGTGCCGCCAACGCCAAAGGCAGGACTATAATTTTTCCCATCACCGTCAAAAACACCTGTTGCCCAATGTAGTTTTTGCCGAATGGTATCACGGGGCTTAAACAGCATTTCACCGTGGGTAACATCGTGTTTTTTCGCCATGTCGCGCAGTGGCGAAATATCGTCAGCAATCCAGAACGAGCGGCCATGGGTCGCCACCGCCAAATCCTCGTTTTTGATCTTAATGTCATAGACGGGCACAACGGGGAAACCACCCTGCATGCGCACCCAATGGGCACCGTCGTCAAGCGAATAGAAAATGCCTGTTTCCGTGCCCACAAACAGTAAATCATCAGAAATTGGGTCTGAGCGCAAAACGCGGGTTATCTCGTTGGTCGGGAAATCGCCATTGATTGACGTCCAGCTTTTGCCGCTGTCATTGGAAACAAAAAGATAGGGTTGATAGTCATCCAGCTTGAACCGCGTGGCGGCCACGTAGATTTTGTCCGGGTTGTGAGCACAGATTTCAATGGAACCAATATAGGCCAATTCGGGCAAGGCTTTTGGGGTTACATTTTGCCAGTTTTTGCCACCATCTCGGCTGACATGCACCAAGCCATCGTCGGTGCCAGCCCACAGCTCACCTTGCCGATGCACAGATTCAATGAACGTGGACAGTGTCGCGTAGGTCTCTGCCCCTGCACTATCGCCGGTCAAAGGACCGCCTGAATAGTCGAGTTTGTCTGGATCGTTTAGACTGAGATCGGGGCTGATCACCTCCCAGCTTTTTCCCTCATTTGTCGTCTTGAAGACGTGATTTCCCCCCGCATAAATCACATTGCTATCATGTGGAGAGAAATGAATGGGGAATGTCCAAGCAAATCGATATTTTAGGTCGCGCGGGCGATAGCCTGTGTTTTCTTCCGGCCAAACGCTAATTAACTGACTTTGCCTTGTGCGGTGGTCGTATCGCTGTAGCGCACCGCTGCCGCCCGGAGACGACCCCACGGCGCCAACATAGACAATGTTCGGATCTTCTGGATGTACAGCAATGTACCCGCTTTCACCCGTGCCCGGATAGGTACAATCGCCGATGGTAATTGCGCCCCATTCCGTTGATGAAGGCACCGAAATTGAGGTGTTATCTTGCTGGGTTGCATAAAGCCGATACGGATATTGATTGTCGATATCCATACGGTAAAATTGCGCTGTTGGCTGATTATAGATCGACGTCCAGCTCAACCCGCCGTTGAACGAAACATTGCCGCCACCGTCATTGCCCTGCACCATACGCTGGTTATTGACCGGATCGATCCACAAGTCATGGTTGTCCCCATGCGGGGTTGTGATTTCATCAAAGTTTTTGCCCCCATCAGCAGATTTCCACATTTGATAATTGGTCACATAAACCGTATCTGGGTCCGTGGTGTCAGCAAACACGTGCATATAATACCAAGGCCGATGCAAAAGATCGCGGTTGGGGCTAACGCGCTCCCAACTGTCGCCAAAGTTCTCAGACCTATAGAGTGCGCCTTCAACGCCCTTTGCTTCCACCAAGGCCCATACGCGACCAGATTTGGCCGGAGAAATGGCAACACCCATTTTGCCAAGCATGCCCTTTGCAAATCCGGGCCGCTTTGTGATGTCTTCCCACGTGTCGCCGCCATCCTTTGAGCGGAATATTTTACTGCCTGGTCCGCCGCTTGAAAGGGTCCAGAAATGGCGGTGCGCTTCCCATGTGGTTGCGATTAAATGGCGTGGATTGTTTGGATCCATTGCAAGGTCAATCGCACCCGCCCCCTCACTTTCATGAAGGATGAGATCCCAAGTCTCACCTCCGTCCAGCGAACGATAAACGCCGCGCTCTTGGTTGGTGCCAAACGCATGGCCAAAGGCGGCAACATAAACGATGTTTGGATCATTGGGATGTACACGAATTTCGGAGATATGGCGCGTTTCTTCAAGACCCATGTGCGTCCAGCTGTTGCCCGCGTCGGTGGACTTGTAAACTCCGTCTCCATAGGAAACATCAATACGGATGGTGGTTTCGCCCATGCCCGCATAAATGACATTGGGATCACTTTGAGCGACTGTTAGCGCGCCAACCGTTGCGCTTTTGAAGTAACCGTCTGAGATATTTTCCCAATAGGTACCGCCATCGGTGGTTTTCCAAACCCCACCAGCGCAGGCACCAAAATAGAAGGTCATGGGATCATTGGGATCACCCGCAACAGCCACAACGCGTCCACCGCGTGGGGGGCCAATACAACGCCAATTTAGCCCGGAGCTCACCAGATCTTTGGCTCCAAACGGACCATTTGCTTGCGCGTTTTGATCAAAACTGTTCACGCCCACGAAACTTCCTCCCAAAACAACAAAGCTAAAGCAACTAAAGTATAGAGTCGCAGCCTGTCATTTTTTGCAAAAACAATCAAAGCTTTGGCGAAACAAAGAACATGTTTCGCGCCGAACACTATTCGCCGTTACAGCGGAAAAGTGGTTCAACCAATCCATGAATGCACCTTTAGATTGAATTGGCAAGCATCATTTTGCTGGATTGTAAGACATTTTTGTTCTTGAATTTTTTTGATCCTACGATAGTGTTTTGAAAAAAATAAATATTCCTGGGGAGGAAAGGCTATCAAGCCAGTATTGGACGTTACGGACCTAAAGACCGTATTCCACACTCAAGATGGCGTTGTGCATGCTGTAAACGGCATTAGCTTTCATCTTGAAGAGGGTGAGCTTTTAAGCGTAGTTGGTGAAAGTGGCTCAGGCAAAAGCGTGACAATGATGTCACTTTTGAAACTGTTGCCTATTCCACCTGCCGAAATCGCGTCGGGCAAAGTCATGTTTGACGGCAAAGACCTTTTGCAGATGGATCTTGAAGAACTGCGCAAAATTCGCGGCGGTCAAATTGGGTTTATTTTTCAGGACCCGATGACCAGCTTGAACCCGGTGTTCAACGTTGGCTTTCAGATTATGGAGCCCCTGATTGAGCATATGGGGCTAGACAAAAAGCAAGCCCGTGCCCGCGCTGTTGAGTTGCTTGAATTGGTGGGTATTCCAGGCGCTTCAGACCGTTTGAATGATTTTCCGCACCAGTTCTCTGGTGGCATGCGCCAAAGGGTGATGATTGCCATCGCCCTAGCGTGTGACCCAAAGATATTGATTGCGGATGAACCAACAACGGCCTTGGATGTAACCATTCAGGCGCAGATTATTGAGCTCATCAAAGAGCTGCGCAAAAAGCTGGGCATGGCGATTGTTTGGATCACCCATGACTTGGGCGTTGCCGCGGGCATTTCTGATCGGCTGCTGGTGATGTATGGTGGGTTTGTGGTGGAGCACGCTAAAGTTGGCGACCTTTATAAGCGCCCCTTACACCCCTACACACGGGCTTTGCTAAATACTCTGCCTGCAGAAGGAAGCGGTGAAACCCGCCTGCGTTCGATTAAAGGTTCGCCACCCAATATTGGTGCAGAACCAAAGTCTTGCCCCTTTGCGCCCCGTTGCGATTATGCATTTGAGCGCTGCCACAAAGAAAATCCGCTGCTCGAACGCATTGAGGGCGTGCACGATGTTGCATGTTGGTGGGATGTTGAAAAGGAGGCGCCACGTCATGACGGCTGATGCTGAAACTCTCGTGCGGGCCAAAAATCTAAAGGTCCACTTCCCGATCCATGCAGGCATATTCCGACGTCAAGTGGGCGCTGTGAAGGCTGTTGATGGCCTGAATTTTGATATTAAACGTGGTGAAACGCTGGGGTTGGTTGGTGAAAGTGGTTGCGGCAAGTCCACAGCCGGACGTGCCATGTTGCGCCTTTACGAACTGACTGATGGGCAAATCGATTTTGAAGGCGTCGATATCGCTGGGTTGAGCAAGAACGACTTGCGTGAAATGCGCCCACGGATGCAGATGATTTTTCAAGATCCGCAGGCATGCCTTAATCCGCGCATGACGGTGCTTGATATAATCACAGAACCTTTAGTGATCCATAATATCGGTACCCATAATACCCGCATCGAGCTTGCCAAGGAATTAATGGAATTGGTGGGCTTGGATGCAAGATATTTGCAACGCTATCCCCATAGCTTTTCTGGTGGCCAACGCCAACGCATAGGCATAGCACGCGCCCTAGCGCTGCGCCCGCAATTGCTCATTTGTGATGAACCTGTATCGGCGCTAGATGTGTCCATTCAGGCACAAATCTTGAACTTCGTGTCTTATGACCCTAATACAGTAATAAGTTCATCACCGCGTTGCCGGATTGCAGGCCGCGGATAATTCAGGAGCCGGACGCAAGCTATGAGCGCCACTGAGACAAACACAGCGACTAAAACCGCCACCGACCTCGATCTAGAGTTAACCGCACCCGATCCGGTGCCTGAGGTAAAGCCTGCCAATGCTGCGGGCTTGGTCCCTGTATCGGAAGAAGTGCAATCAAAGCTGGCGACAAAGGTTGATTCCTTTGTGGTCGATCTGATCAACGAAGATGCCAATTCGCCTGAATTCGGCAAGAAAGTTGATCAGCTGACCAATATGGGACGCAAGGAGATTGCCGCTGCGGCGGGCATGTCCAACCGCTTCCTAGATCGTCCGATCCGCGCGATGGACAAGGATGAAGGTGTGGGGTCAAACCTTGCCGAACTGCGCCGCGTCGTCGAAGATCTCGATCCAGGCCGCCGCGGCAAGTTAACTGGCCCTCGCAAATTTCTTGGAATCATTCCTTTCGGCAACAAGCTGACGAACTACTTCCGCTCTTACCAAAGCGCGCAAACGCATATTCAAGAGATCCTCGGCAAGCTCGGCAACGGCAAAGACGAGTTGATCATGGATAATGCCGCGATTGATGTCGAGCGTCAGAAATTGTGGGAAGCGATGGGCGATCTGGAGCAGATGATCCATATCTCCAAAACCCTTGATGAGAAGCTGGAAGAGAAAGCGGTTGAGCTCGATTCTACCGATCCGGCTAAGGCCAAAGCGGTTCGCGAGACAGCCTTGTTCTATGTGCGCCAGCGAACACAGGATTTGCTCACGCAAATGGCTGTAAGCGTCCAGGGTTACCTTGCGCTCGATCTGGTCAAGAAGAACAATGTCGAACTGGTCAAAGGCGTTGATCGCGCCAGCACGACCACCGTTGGCGCATTGCGCACTGCGGTGACCGTATCGGAGGCAATGACCAACCAAAGGCTCGTTCTCGGGCAGATCACTGCCCTCAATGAAACGACCGCTGGTATCATCGACAGCACATCAACCTTGCTGCGAGAGCAAACCGGCCAAATTCACGAACAAGCCGCCGCGAGCACAATCCCGCTGGAAACGCTGCAGCGTGCTTTCCAGAATATCTATGACACCATGGATGAGGTCGACACGTTCAAGATCCGTGCATTGGATTCGATGAAGCAAACCGTCGATACCCTGTCAGAGGAAGTAGAAAAGTCCAAAGGCTATATCGCGCGCGCCGAAGGCCAGAATCAGGCTTCGAACAAAGTTGCCGAATCCCA
>NZ_CAKZPW010000403.1:0-6561 GCF_937139385.1 uncultured Maritalea sp.
ATATCTGTTAAAACGGACGCTGGTGAAAAATCAGTCGTGCGCAACTTTGCCTACCATGTGAATGCCCAAGAAACATTGTGCATCGCAGGCGAGTCTGGCTCAGGCAAGTCCATATCCTCTTTGGCAATTATGGGACTTTTGCCCAAAACATCTGCTCGCGTCTCAAGCGGCAGGGCCATTTTGGGCGGCACCGATTTGTTGCAACTGCCAGAACAGCAAATGCAACATATTAGTGGCAATGATATCGCCATGATATTCCAAGAACCCATGACGTCCCTTAACCCCGTTATGACCATTGGCGATCAGCTGCGCGAGGTGCTGCGCTTCCACAAATCAATGCAGGGCGCTGATGCCAACAAACATGCATTGGAAATGCTGGAAGCGGTGCGGCTTTCAGAGGCCAAGAAACGTCTTGATCAATATCCGCATGAACTGACCGGGGGCATGCGGCAACGGGTTATGATTGCTATGTCTCTTTTGTGCAGCCCAAAAGTCTTGATTGCTGATGAACCAACAACTGCGCTTGATGTCACCATTCAAGCGCAAGTGCTCACGCTGATGAAAGAATTGCAGCGTGAATTTGATACAGGTCTGATTTTGATAACCCACGATATGGGCGTAGTTGCTGAAATGGCCGACCGTGTCTTGGTAGTCAATCAGGGTGAAATGGTTGAAATGGGCGACGTAACCTCCATTTTTCTCGCCCCAAAAGCAAGCTATACACAAAAGCTCATATCTGACCTCCCAAAATTGGGATCCATGGCGGGGATAGAACCCACACCAACCGTAAAGGTTTGCCAAACCACAATTCCCGTTCTTGATGTTCAAGACCTTACGGTGCGTTTTGATATCGCGGGTGGACTTTTGCAACGCACCATAAAACGGGTGCATGCAGTTGAAAAAGTCAGCTTCCAATTGCAGGCGGGCGAAACACTTTCGCTGGTTGGAGAAAGTGGGTGCGGAAAATCCACGACCGGGCGCGCATTGCTCAATTTGGTCGATTGGCAAGGGCGCATAAACGTGGAGGGCGAAGACCTACGCATTTCGCACAAGCAAAACCAACTCGCGGCTCGTCGGAAAATTCAAATGATTTTCCAAGATCCCTATGCCTCGCTCAATCCGAGAAAAACAGTTGGAGAATTGGTGCAAGAACCACTCGTTATTCACAAAATTGGCAATGACATTGAACAAAAAGAAAAGACAGCTCAACTGTTTGAACGGGTTGGTTTGGAACCAATCCATCTAACCCGGTATCCGCATGAGTTTTCTGGCGGTCAACGACAGCGTGTCTGCATTGCGCGGGCGTTGGCCCTGAACCCTAAAATAATTGTAGCTGATGAGAGTGTCTCAGCGCTTGATGTCACCGTGCAAGCGCAAGTGTTGGATTTGTTAGCAGAACTGCAAGACGAGTTGGGGCTGTCCTATGTGTTTATCTCCCACGATATGGCTGTCGTGGAAAAAGTCAGTCACCGCGTGGGCGTGATGTATATGGGGCAAATTGTTGAAATTGGTGCGCGCGACAAAGTGTTTGAAAACCCACAACATGCTTATACTAAATCGCTGTTAGCTGCGGTACCAATTCCAGACCCTAAAAAACGGAAGAAACGAAGCTTGATCAGTGGACTGGAAATACCCTCGCCCGTACACGAGCTTTCATTTAAGCCAACATTTCTGAAACTGGTTGAAGTTGAACAAAATCACTTTGTCGCCATTTAGCGCCAAGAATAGATCCAACCCTCGAATTAAGCTGGCACCAGCGCGCACATGAGGCACTTGCTGTCCAATTCGCCATAAAACCAAAAATGCAGCACGCGGCAGCGGGGAAATGCTTTTTGGCCGACGAATTCAAACGAGACCCACTCAGGGCGCTACATTCAAGCCCACTACAAATGCAACCCAATCGAAGCCCAGCACCTAATGATCTCCTAGTTTTACGCTACCAATCAACAACACATATCTTTTATCAATTTCATTATCGGTCGCTATCGAACGAGATAATTTTTCCACCGTCACAAAACAATCATCTATTTGTCAAGAAGTTGAAATCTGACATCAATAGTGTCTGCCCCTGATCAAAGGGGGCAATATGCTAAGCATTTCAGGTGTCACGAAGAAATTCGGAGACAAAGCAGCTGTAAACAATGTTAGTTTCCAAATCGACGAGCCAGCATTTATTGGCATCATCGGACGTTCGGGTGCTGGCAAGTCCACGCTATTGCGCACAATCAATCGGCTGACTGACGTCACCAGCGGTGAAATACAATTTGAAAACTCCTGCATTTCAAAACTAAAGCGCAACGACCGTCGTCGTTGGCAATCAGAATGCGCGATGATATTCCAACAATTCAATCTCGTGCCCAGAATGGATGTTGTTTCAAACGTCCTGCATGGCACCTTGAACAAGCGCTCGACACTGACAACTCTTTTCAACCTATATCCAACAGAAGATATCCATCGAGCAGTGGAGATCTTGGACAGGCTGGGCATTGCCGAGCATGCGCCCAAGCGCGCTGAAGCGCTCTCTGGTGGGCAGCAGCAACGGGTCGCAATTGCGCGAGCGCTAATGCAAGATCCAAAAATAATTCTGGCTGATGAGCCGATTGCAAGCCTTGACCCAATGAATGCACAAATTGTCATGGATGCACTGCGGCGTATCCATGAGGAAGATGGTCGTTTGGTTATAGCCAATCTGCACACACTCGATACGGCACGCCGATATTGTGACCGCGTTATCGGTATGCGTGATGGGGTGATCGTTTTTGACGGTCCTCCAGAAGAACTAACAACGGAAGCCGCTCGAGAAATCTACGACGCGGGTGACGACTTTTCTGAAGAAGCAACTTCAACCGAGATCGGTGTGCTTGATCGCACCGAAATGGTCGCCGCTGTCGCGTGACCAAAAATATGAAACGCTGGCGCTGCCACGTTCACAATGGAGAGAACCATGAAATCCACATTTACTGCAGCCCTTTTGGCTTTTTCTGCTTTGACGACCGGTGCTGTGGCATCTGACTCAATCACCGAATTTCGCATTGGCATCCTTGGTGGTGAAAATGCGCAAGACCGCATGAACAGCTATAGCTGCTTGCAAGAATATGCTGCTAAAGAACTTGGCGTTCCAACAAAATTGTTCGCGCCTGCTGACTATAATGGCGTTATCCAGGGCCTGCTTGGCGGCACATTGGATATGGCATGGTTGGGCGCGTCTTCATACGCGGCTGTTTACTTGCAAGACCCAGAAGCTGTCGAGCCAGTTTTGGTCAAGATCAACCTTGATGGTTCTTACGGCTATCACTCAATTGGTTTTGCGCGCAAAGACGCTGGCGTTGAAAAACTTGAAGACCTTAAAGGCAAGGTTTTCGGTTTTGGTGACCCTAACTCAACAAGCGGCTATTTGATCCCCTCAATCGAAATTCCACAAGCAACTGGTTCTACGATGGAATCTGGCGACTATTTCGGCGAGGTGAAATTCACAGGCGGTCACGAACAAACAATCGTAGCTGTATTCAATGGCGACATTGACGGCGGTGTGACTTGGGCTGATGCACAGGGCGCATGGGAAGATGGCTATAATTCAGGCGCTCTACGCAAAGCTGTGGATGCTGGCCTTGTTGACATGAACGAACTTGTTCAGATCTGGAAGTCAAATGTGATCCCTGAAGGTCCTGTTGTTCTTCGCAAGTCACTTCCAGCAGACGTAAAAGCAAAAATGACTGCTTTGGTTGATGGACTTCACGCGAAAGACCAAGACTGCGCCTATGGTGTCGCTGCTGGTGAGACACTTGGTTTCGACGCGATCACCCATGACGCGTACATCTCCGTAATCGAAGCTCGTAAAGCAAAAATCGGCGGCTAAAACCGTAAGCTTATTTTAGACAATGTCGGGGCTCTTCTTAAGAGCCCCGATTTTCATATCAGGAACTGGCAAATGTCTAATCCGAACTCCCAAGAACCAAATCCAAAACGCCCGCCACAAACGGACACAAAGATTGTCCAAGATAGCTACATGGCGATGGTACAGCGAAAGCGACTTTACGGCGGCATCGTTTTGCTGATCTTTGTTCTGATGATGGTGTCCGGTTTTATGGTCGCCGATTCACGAAACGCTGGCGGTTTTGGGACGGACTTAAAAATGTTGGTGATTATCCTGCCGATGTGTTGAGCGAAGCGTGGGAGCAACGGGCTGAGTTGCCCGGTTATTTGTTCAAATTTTTGCCCGCGCTCATTGAAACAATCAATATCGCGGCAGTGTCAACTTTGGTTGGCGTTGTGGCAGGCTTCCTTTTAGCAATGCACGGCACTAGAGGGCTTGCTTACTTTCCGTGGGCAATTCCATTCGTGCGCCGTACCACCGATATTATGCGCGCCGTTCCCGAAATTGTAATCGCGCTACTGCTGATTTTTGTCCTTGGAGGCGGTCCAGTTCCCGCCGTAATTGCTATTGCCATACACACCGCAGGCGCGATTGGTAAGCTCTTTTCGGAAGTCGCGGAGAATGTCGATCTAAAGCCTGTTGAAGGGCTGAGTTCTGTCGGTGCGAACTGGACGCAGCGTGTTTTATTGGGCGTCCTTCCACAAGTCGCGCCAAACTTTCTCAGCTACAGTTTGCTGCGGTTCGAAATCAACATCCGCGCTTCAGCTATTCTTGGTTTTGTCGGTGCAGGAGGCCTTGGCTACGAACTGCGAAACGCCATGTCATGGGGGCCCGGTCTGTTCGACGAAGCGGCGGCCATATTCATTCTCTTGTTCGCCACCATCATCTTCTTTGATCAATTGTCTAGTCGCTACCGCAATCAGCTCGCTGAAGGGAAATCAGCATGACCGATATAAATGTGCAAACAATTCAGAGCCAGGCGGTCACGTTAATTGAACGCAAAAAATTCGTCGCGGTTGCCGTACCAATCGCAGCTTTGGTCTACTTCGTTTACATTGCATTTGCTTTTGACATCATTGGCCTTGCAGAACGCGCTCGGCTCGATAACGCGATTACTTTTGCGTCGGACAGCTGGAGCCATAAAGTTCACGTAACCAAATCTCATCGCTCTGGCGAAATCGACTACGCTATCGAGGGTGAACGCAAGGGGCGTTATCCAGAAGGCACTCGACCTGAATGGGTTTCTGGTAGCGAGATTGTCATTGTTGATCTGGGGGATGGGCATGTTGTGCGCTTCCTGCCGGATAATGCGATGGACTATACAATTCCTGGTTACGGGACGTTTGAAGCAAAATTCAATGGCAAAACTGTCGATACAAATCTTGGTGAAAACGTTCCTGATTGGATTAACGCAAGTGACCGTCGCGTTGCCCTAAAAACCTCCAATGGTCGGGTAACAATTACACGTTCAAAAACTGAGATTTTCCGATACTTCCCCGGCTGGGAGCTTTTCTTTTTCACACTGGACAGCCCTTACTACGGCAAGTCGATTGCAGATATTGTCTTTGGTCCACGATTAGATGAAGCGCGGCACAATATTGCAGGTGCTTGGTCAGATTTTTGGGGCAACCCGATGTGGCGACACAGCGACGTCCTTTGGGCGATCAGCGAAACTATTCTAATGGCATTTCTTGGCACGTTCGGCGCCGCGATCATAACTTTACCGCTTGCTTTCCTTGCAGCAAAGAAGTTTACGCCATTTAGGGCGTTACGCATGGCGATCCGACGTGTGTTTGATTTCTTGCGCGGCGTCGATGCCCTCATTTGGACCATTGTGCTTAGTCGCGCTTTCGGTCCGGGACCGCTAACCGGTGCTTTGGCAATTCTGATCACAGACACCGGCACGTTTGGCAAGATCTTCTCTGAAGCGCTAGAAAATGTGGATGACAAGCAGATCGAAGGCGTTTCCTCGACCGGCGCGAACCCGATACAAGGTTATCGATTTGGCGTTATACCGCAAGTTGTGCCGGTGCTGTTGAGCCAAGTTCTCTATTTCTTTGAGTCAAATACACGCAGCGCGACCATCATCGGTGCAATCACGGGCGGCGGTATTGGTCTCATGCTGACGCAGGCGATCCAAACCCAGAAGGATTGGGAGGAAGTTGGCTACTACATCATTTTAATCATCATCATGGTGATGTTCATGGACTGGGCGTCTGGTTTGTTGCGACGCCAGCTAATCAAGGGAGGTGAAAGTTGATGGCAAAGCTTAAGCCTCATCTGCCCCATATGGAAGAAAACTGCACAATCGTTGACAGTAGTTTTGGCGACTATGTTTCGATTGGGCGCGGATCACGATTGGTCAATGTCGACATGGGGGACTATTCGTACTGTGACCGATATGCGGATATGGCGAATGCAGTGATCGGCAAATTCGCAAATATTGCGTCTTCGTGCCGCCTCGGCGCCACTGACCACCCGCTCAATGGTGCATCGCTGCATCATTTCATGTATCGCTCAAACGACTATTGGGACGACGCAGAGCGGGATGCAGATTTCTTCGCGCACCGCGCATCGCGCACGGCCCATATCGGGCACGACACTTGGATCGGGCATGGCGCAATGGTAAAGCCAGAGATCACCATAGGTCATGGCGCAGTCGTTGCGGCTGGGGCTTTGGTGACCAA
>NZ_CAKZPW010000404.1:0-2711 GCF_937139385.1 uncultured Maritalea sp.
GCTCCAAGTGCCAAATTACGAATTTTCGACATTTTTTTGCATACGTATGCAAAATAGCACACCAAACTTTGAGATCAATGTATAGCGCCAAGTTGTGTTCTTAATCTCGACCGCGAATGAGGGTCTGTTTTGGGCTTTTGGATTCAGTTTAATCCTCATTGGCGAAATCTATTGATTTCACGAATGCCCAATTTTTCGCCCATAAACGAATTCGCACTGTCTCGAGTATCCTTTCGTTTGCGACATGAGTTCGGCTTCCGCTCTGGGCTCAAAGCAGACACTAATCGCACTCAATGACTTGGCATGACCTCTAACCCAAAACGCATCCGTCTTCGATGTGTACAAGGGCGAGCGCATGGACTAAATTAAGCTTAAGGGTATGCATCTACTAAAACCGGTCAACCACTCTTTTGGCCGCCAAGGCTGCATTGTGTACCGCACCCCATTCTTCACCCGTCGTATAAGCTTCTCCGGCAAAATGCAGATTGGAACCGACTGAGTTGCCGAGTTGGCGAACTTGCTTCCAGTCTTCATGGTCTTGCAGGTAAGCTCCACCAATATGGGGTTCGTTCGACCAGTCTTGGGTAATGATTTTACGAAAACTTGGCGTCGCTCTGCCATCGAAAATTTCATCAAGTTGGCTTAAGATTTGGTGAGCAACAACGGCTTCAGATACTCCTAAGTAAGGCCTTGCTGCGCTCCCCACCGCAAAAAGACCCAAGATATGGCGCCGCGTGTTCTGCCCATAGGATGCATCGTAAAAACCATGTTGTCCTGAAGTTCTTGGGTTGACTTCAATCTCCGTATAGGCGGGGTAAAATGGTTCATCAAATTCCAAAAATGCTTTATAACCCTCCCAAAATATCGCGGTATCAATCGCGTCAATTTTAGGTTGTGGAAGGGGCGGAATGAAGGTAATTTGCCGCCGTTGCAACATCTTCAGCGGAACGGTGACTATGATCGCATCGCCAGAAAAATCCACACCTGATTGCGTTTGTACAGTCGCGCGTCCCTGTGAAGTGTCAATTGTAGTCACGGGATTTTGAAATCTAATTTGATCGATAACCGAAGGGACAATGTAGGCTTCAAAAAAATCAAACCAACTGGAATTGACGAATTTTAGATCAGGTTCCCTGCCTAGGTTTGCTTGGGTCAAGACCATGCCATCCCAAAATGCATAGACATCTTTTTGGTCGTAGCTCAACGTTTGAACCGCAACATTCGTAGCGGGATTGTCAACGAGCGTGTCAAGCACCTTTGGTCGGGTATGCAGCCACTCCGCACCCAACGGTAATGGAAAGTCTGCGAACCCCAAATTTCGTTTCATTCGTCCGCCGAATGTAGTTGACGCCTCTAATATCTGAAAATCGATACCACGCTGTTGCAAGCGATAACCCGCAATTAAACCAGCCGCACCTGCGCCAACGACTAAGACATGACGCGGTTTTTTAGCATGAAGCATCCTTGGTGAAGCGAACGTACTGAGACTGAGCAAGCCGAACATCGCCAAGAATTCCCTACGTGTCATCGTTTGCCTTTGTTTTGAATTTCAGAAATTGCACAACGGATGCGTAAACTACTGCCTAGCACAAAAGTCGAAACTGTTCATTGGCGTCTACAGCTGCCGTTCGATAGGTGGCACAGCATTGGTAAAATGGGCTCCAAGCTGACATTAATCGCACTCAATGATTTGGCGTGAACTCTAACCCAAAACGCATGCCTCTTCGATGTGTTCAAGGGCGAGCGCATATAAGACAACCAAAGCAACATGGTGGCTGCTTTGCGGATTTCGCCTGCGTTTACGTCACGCCGTTTAATGTTTGCTTCGGGTATGATTTAGAACCACATATCGCTGATTTTGCGTGCGTCTTGCGGCAGGTATTTGAAAGTTTCATGCCCGTCAAAGTGATCGATTGGTAGATCAGCGATCGCGGCAATATCTGTCAGTCGCAGATTAACAGCCGTGCGATGACGTCCATCTTCCCCCGCAGATGTGCGGACGTAGTGCGTCACACAACCGCATTTTGCGCAGAAGTGAAAGTCGATGTTGCCGCTGTCGCTACGGCGGTAAATTGCGGTGTTTCCGAGCGCAACTATGTCGTGATCAATGTAGCCATAAGCCCAAAGCACACCATAACGACTGCAAACCGAGCAATTGCACGCCGTTGCTGACTGCGGTGTTTCTTTAAGCGTCCAGCCTGTGTCGCCGCAATGGCAGTTTCCTGTTAGCAATTTGGTGCCCCCTCATTTGCAGTGCCAGGTCACTTAAGCATCATTGAATAATTTATGCCAGAAAGCCTGAATGTGTGGCAAAGGACAACGAGCAACGAACCCATGGACCCATGTACGATGAACTTTTTGCGATTGGCATCGCCACTGTTGCATCAGTGGATGCGCGCTACTGGCGGCGGGCGTTGTTTGGCTCAGATCAAATGCTGGGTTTTGAGCATCTTTATAACTTTGCCGAAGATCGCCCCATCAGATACCGGCAATCTTGTTTTGAATGTCATGAACCGTGATAGCTCAACCCTTATCGGAATTGGCGTTACCAATTGTCCAGTTTCGACTTGCGGCCTGATTAAAGCCTCGTGACCAATCAGAATTCCAGCTCCGTTCTTACATTCTTCCAAGCCCAGGGAATAAAGCGAAAATTTTGGCCCGCTTTTGTTCAGATTCCTATCTGGAGACGCCACAGACAACCATTTTGCCCA
>NZ_CAKZPW010000405.1:0-5001 GCF_937139385.1 uncultured Maritalea sp.
ATCCGTCGGAGCCAACGACCCAGGCATCAAGCCCAGCCGAACGCATCTGACGAATTAAGATGCCAATATCAGGCATCGCCCATGAAATATAAACAGCGTCAGGTGCCGGGTCGAGTGCCTTGAGTTCCGCAATTTGCGGGCTCCAATCAGTCGTGCCTGAGTTGTAATTTAGGGTTGTTTGAAGCTTGCCGCCGTTTTTCTCAATTACTTCGGCAAACCATTGTGGTGTGCGTGCTGACCAAGACCCTCCTTCATCAGAAGTGAAAATCGCGATGTTTTTCACGCCTTGTGACAACGCATAATTTGCCGCTGCCGCTGCTGTATAAGGATCAGGTGCGACGTTGGTGAGAAAGTTATCAACCAGGCCAGTATGCATTTCAACTTGTGTGCTTTGAGCTTGAATAACTGAGACGCCTTGAGCTCCAGCGATTTGGGCAACAGGGATCATTGTGTCGGAGAAAGGGATCGTTGCAATAGCAACAACGCCTTCACCCAGAAATCTCTCTGTCAGTGAAATGGCTGTTTGTGTATCGGTGCTGGCATCTTGAATCAACAACTCAATCTTGTTACCCGCGACTCCGCCCTTGCGGTTGATCATTTCCGCCATGCATTTTGCGCCGTCAACTTCGTTGTAAGCTGCAAAATCGCCAGTCAGCGGCACAGGCATGCCGATCTTTGCTACACCATCGGCCATTGCTGATGTAGCTAGCAGGCTTGCGCCAGCAGCAAGTGTTAAAACACGTGTGTGAAAACTCTTATGTCGGTTCATTGTCTTGTTCTCCTCTTCATGGTGGTACTAGTTGCCTTGCCCCAGATAGGCATTGATGACCTCATTGTTTTTGGTAACATCTTGAGGTAGCCCCGAGGCCAATAAGCATCCCATATTCATCACCGTTAGCTTTTCGCAGGCAGACATGATGAATTGCAGATCATGTTCAATCAGGACAATGGCGCAGGGATGCCGGTTGCGCAGCCATGTCAGGTTCTCGAACAATTCGTTTGTTTCTTCCGGGTTCATTCCTGCGGCCGGTTCATCCAACATCAAAACCTTTGGCCGCAACGCCAGAGCACGAACAATTTCTAGACGTCGCATCTGCCCGTATGGCAAGGAATCTGGTGTTTGTTGCAATACGTCACCTAAACCAAAGCGATCAATTGCATCATTGATTAGATCTGGGTCGGTTGTTGCGTTTTTACGTTTCTGGATTTCTGCAACTTCAATGTTGCGCCGAACGGTCAGGTTTTTGAACAAGCGTAAATTTTGAAATGTACGTGCAACACCAAGCCGAGCGCGTTTTTCCGCAGGCAGATTTTGAATTTGTTGACCATCAAGTTTAATTTCACCAGCACTAACCGATAACAACCCCGAGATGAGGTTGATCATCGTTGTTTTACCCGCTCCGTTTGGCCCAATCAGCCCATGAATCTCGTGGTCCTCGACGGTAAAACTGACTTCGTTAACCGCTTTCACCCCCCCGAAATTTTTGCAGATCCCCCTGATCTCTAGCATATCAATAAACGTCCATGTATTTTGCGCACTTGGCGGGCCAATCGAGATCTTTTAGATGCTCCATTTCCCCCCGTTTATGCGCTACATAAAGATCGACAAAATCATCGCCAAACCATGCGCGCGTTGCGCTAGAGGCAGCAAACACGTCCAATGCAGTTCCCAATGATTGGGGAAGGCGGGTGAAACCTCGTTTTTGCAAAGCCTCAGCACTGAGCAAGGAGAGGTCCTCTTCGGTTGGCGTCGAAGGGGCTATTTTATCTTTGATCCCCTGCAAGCCCGCAAAGACAAGCGCTGCAAATGCCAGATGCGGACTGGCAGCAGCATCGACTGCACGAACTTCAAAATTAAATTGCCGGGCAATAGCCTGTTCGTCTTGGGCCGAAGTTGGGCAAATGCGCACAGAAGCTTCACGGTCGCGATAACCCAGATTATTGAACACGGCGCTCCAGCGGTGTGGAGTTAACCGCAAATAGCTGATTTCAGAAGGTGCTAAAATGGCGATGATCTGATCCAGGTAGTGCAAAATACCGCCAATGAAATGCTGTGTGAGCGTACTCATGCCATAGGGGTTATCTGCATCATAGGTCAGCGGGAGACCGCTATCATCGAGAAAACTGAAATGAATATGGACGCCATTGCCGACGCTATCAGGGGTCATAATTGGGGTGAAGGTTGGGGTGACACCAAAGCGAGGGAGCACATCATTTGCTAACAACCGTAGGATCACCGCATCGTCGGCTGCCTTGATGCCGCGCGCAGGTTTGTTTGTAATCTCATATTGCGCTGGCCCATATTCTTTCATGAAAGTATCAGGCACACATTTCGCTGTTCGAAGGGCTTGGGTAAACGCTTCCGCCCAAGCTTGTGCATCTCTAAAACCTTTGAAACCAAATGAATCTCCGGGCCGGGGAGGCGTATCTTTCAGTTGAAACTCGTGCTCGAAGGCCGCCAGTGGTGTGGCACCTGTTGCGTCATATAATTCTTTTACCGCACGCTGCGCCAAGGAACGGGTGCAATAGGCCCATGGATCTCCTTCCAGACTACGAATATTTCCCAGGGCAAAATCAAGGGGCTGCGGCCCGTCTTCTAAAACGGTGCGAGTGTCTGGATCAGACACTAAAGCAAGGTCACCAAGAGAGCCAAAAGGGCTTTCAGAAATGGTATCAAAACAAGTAATTTGCACATTTGTCGGCGTCCAGCCAACGCCACGTTTTAACCGTTTATCCCACTCTTCAACTGGGAAGGATTTGCCACGCACGATGCCTGAAAGATCGGAAATGCCGGTAAAAACCAGCCTGTCGTTGGATGCCGTCACGGTTATTCTGCCTCTGCATTTTGCGGTACATCCCGCAAGTTGTCCCATTCGGCGATCCGGTTTTTGGTGGCCTCCCAATCCCGTTCAGCCAAGGGCACTAAAAGGGCTTCAACCAATGCAAAGGCAGGTAGATAACTATCCCACAACGTGCCAGATTCAATGGGTATCGATACTAACTCGCTTGCCCCTTTTGCGGCCGGGCTGATCCATTTGTCGGTTATGAAAATAGTCTGCCCTTTGCGTGCTTGCACACGTTCGGACAGCAGAGCTAGGTTCGGCTGATATCGCCGAAAATCGATCATCAGCACCACATCTTTAGGGCGCATTCGCAATAGGTATTCAGGCCAAAATTCGCGACTAGAGGGAATGTGAAATACATCTTTGCGGATTTGGCGCAGGTGCTTAACAAAGAAATCCGCAATACTATCGCTCATCCGACCACCTATCATAAAGATGCGCCGTCTAGGGTCGCACAATAGATCGCATATTCGCGTGAATTGGGCTGGTGTTACGCAGTCGATTAACCCGGCATTGAGTTTATCAATGCGGCTCAAATAGGATACCAAGGGCGCCTTGTGATCAATTGCACTATCGGTTTTCAAATCAATTGGGGACTTGCTGCCGTGTTTGAGCTCTTGCACAAGCCGTTGCTGGAATTCTTGAAACCCCGCACAGCCCAGTTTGTTCACAAACCGCGAGATTGACGGAGCTGATATGTGCGCCCGTTTTGACAGGTCCTGAATAGGCTCAAGTCCGGCAAAAGGATAGTCGGCAAGCAAGACGGATGTCAGCTTGCGCTCTGTCGGCGTTAGCTGGTCTCCCAACTCTTCGATTTGCTGACGTATGTCCATGTCTCTCCCCAAGCAACCATCAATGCTGGATAACATAGGCGGAATGAAAAATTATTGTCAAGTTTGAAGTTTTTCTTGTATTTGACTGTTTAATTTCGAATAATGCGTCGGGTGTTCTGATAGTTGAGTGAACAGGAGGGTGCGCACTTGGAACCGAAAAACGACATGATCAGAGATGGGCTGTTGACCGTGGGAGTTGATCCTGAGCCGGTTGAAGTTATCTATCCTGGCTCGACTCATCCGTTGCTACTTGTTTGCGAGCATGCGGGTGTATCTTTCCCGCAAACTATTGATAGGCTTGGACTAACAAGCGATCAATTGGGTATGCATATTGCGTCGGATATTGGCGCAGAAACAGTTGCTCGCAAGGTTTCTGATCGGTTTCAGTGCACGCTGATTTTGCAGCGCTATAGTCGTTTGGTGATTGATTGCAATCGACAGCCAGGGGAGCCGAGCTCCATTCCTGAAATCAGCGACTCAGTTGTGATTCCAGGAAATGAAAACCTATCTGACGCAGCTCGAAAACTTCGCGAAACCGAAATTTTTGAGCCGTTTACTGCTGCTTGCGAAGCGCAAATTAAACGAAAACATTTCCGCTACACCTATTCTATTCACAGCTTTACGTCAGAAATGGCAGGCGTGCATCGGCCGTGGGATATCGCGTTCCTGTACCGCCACCCCAGCAGCCGCGCAGCCGAGCTGGCCAATTTGTGCAAAACGATGTGGCCCGAACTTAGCGTCGGGCACAATGAACCTTACGACATTCAAGAAGGAACGGACTGGTACATCCCAATGTGCGCTGAACCGCGGGGGTTGCCCCACTGCCTGATCGAAATTCGCAACGATCATTTGCTTGATGCTCAGGGATGTGCCATTTGGGCCGACCGCCTGAGCCAATTATTCATCAAATTCATGGAGTCTTCCAATGCAACTGACACGTGACATTCCGCTCGTGCCCAATCAATCCACTTTGCTCTATATCGATGTTCAGAATTTTTGCGCACGACGAAATGGCGGTGAATTCAAGGATTTGTCACCCGACGAGATGGAGGCAAAGTATGGCTGGTTCTTCGATAAGTTTGAGGCTGAAACCCTGCCCAATATGCAGAGTCTTCAACAAGCGTGCCGCAATGCAGATATCGAGGTGATGTACACAACGATCGAAAGCCTGACCAAAGATGGTCGTGACCGGAGCCTTGACTACAAAATTACCGGTTTCAATGTACCAAAGGGGGCGTGGGATGGTAAAGTAATAGACGCTATTGCCCCTCACGACGATGAAATCGTGCTGCCTAAAGGCTCATCTTCCGTCTTTATCTCAACAA
>NZ_CAKZPW010000406.1:0-2392 GCF_937139385.1 uncultured Maritalea sp.
TAGGGCATGAAATGCTTGAACGTATTGATGCCGCGCTTGGTGACTTCAGGCATTTCGTTAAACACCTGCTCGCCCCACCATGTGATTGCCATGTGGAAGGAAAAATCACAATTGGCGCGGCTTGATTTATTGTCCCAACGGGTAATTGCTTCCAGCAAAGACTGGTTCGGGTCTGGCAAGCAAAAATCGACAACCATCGTTGTGCCGCCCGCAACGGCTGCGCGGGTGCCGCTTTCAAAATCATCAGAGGAGTAGGTGCCCATAAAGGGCATCTCGAGGTGGGTGTGCGGGTCAATGCCACCTGGCATAATATATGCGCCGGTTGCGTCCAGCACTTCGTCGCCAGAAAGGTTAGGCCCAATTTCGGTGATCACCCCGCCTTCAATTTTGACGTCTGCTTCATAAGTAAGGTCTGCGGTGACGATAGTCCCGCCTTTGATCACTTTTGATGCCATTTTTTCCTCCTCCCAAAGAAATTTGTCGTTTGCCTTGCGGCTGTGTTTGTTTTGCCTCGTGCGCGCTGTTGCGCTTGTTCTTTTGTCCCTGTCGATCTCGGCTCGTCCCTTGCCCTCGTGCCGCGCGGGTTGGCCGGGATGGTGCGGGGTAATAAACCTGTCAACTGCGATATTGGTCCCGCATCAAGTGCGGGACGGTGCGAGGGGTGATGCTTAGTGCAAGGCTACAATAATGCCGCTCTTTGCCTTTTTGAGCATCTGCCACTAGATTCACACCTCGTTTTCCCGTACCGCCCCGCACTTGATGCGGGGCCACTTTGACCTCAGTAAGGAATGTCAGCGGATACATCGCGCCATTCCGGGTTTACCTTTTCGATCAATTCATCTTTCCACTCGCGTCGCCATTTCTTTATCAGCTTTTCGCGGTGAACCGCCTCTACCGCAGTGCCGAACTGCTCGAAATAGACCAACGTTCGAATGTTGTATTTTGCAGTGTGCGTTGAGCCTTTTCCGATCCGGTGTTGTTCAATTCTCTCCCTCAGTTCCCTTGCTGTGCCCACATAAATCGCGCCTTTCGGTTTGTTCGCAAGGATGTAGACGTAGTGCGACATTTCTTATCGATCCCGCATCGAGTGCGGGACGGTGCGAGAGGAAATGCTTGGACCCATTTCAACAACGCTCGGCGCTTCGCATTTCAGTGCCCACTGCAACTTTCGCATGTCCCTTCCTCTATCCTGTACCGCCCCGGACAACTAAGTGGCGTTCACGCCACGCAGGCTGATCCGGGGCCACGTTTCAATTTCCTCGTCATTTCCCACTAGTCGGTCACTCAACAATCTCCGCAGTTTCCACAACCGCATGGAACAAAACATCCGTGCCAGCCGCTGCCCATTCGGGTGAAATGTCTTCATCCTCATTGTGGCTTAGGCCGTCAACGCAGGGGCACATCACCATTGCAGTTGGGGCCATGCGGTTGATCCAGCAGGCATCGTGGCCAGCGCCAGAAATTAGATTGCGGTGAGAATAGCCGAGGCGTTCGGCGGCGTTGCGCACGGCGGTGACGCATTTCTCGTCGAATTCTACGGGGTCGAAACCACCGACTTTTTCGATTTCAATGCCAAGGCCCAATTCTTTGCAGATATCCATCGCGCCAGTGGCAACTTGTTGTTCCATTTCTTCAATGGTGGCCAAGCTTGGGGAGCGCAGATCAACAGTGAACACCACTTTGCCCGGGATCACGTTGCGCGAATTGGGGTAGACATCAATATGGCCAGCAGCGCCCACGGCGTCAGGTTTATGGTCCCAAGCGACTTTATCGACCAAGTCCAAAATCCGCGCCATGCCAAGGCCTGCGTTTTTGCGCATGGGCATGGGCGTTGAGCCTGTGTGGCTTTCTTTGCCGGTGATGGTGAATTGGGTCCAAGATAGGCCCTGGCCGTGGGTGACCACACCAATTTCTTTGCCTTCGGCTTCAAGAATCGGGCCTTGCTCAATGTGCAGTTCAAAGAAGGCGTGCATTTTGCGCTGCCCAACCTCTTCTTCGCCTTTCCAGCCGATGCGTTCCAGTTCATCTCCAAACTTAAGGCCTTCGTGATCTTCACGATCATACGCCCAGTCTTGGGTGTGCATGCCTGCAAAAACACCGGAAGCGAGCATGGCGGGGGCGAAGCGGGTGCCTTCTTCGTTGGTCCAATTGGTCACAACGATTGGGGGCTTGGTTTTAATGTTGAGGTCGTTCAGCGTGCGGATGATTTCCAATCCGGCGAGAACGCCCAGCACCCCATCATATTTGCCGCCCGTTGGTTGAGTGTCTAGATGAGAGCCCACATAAACGGGCAGGGCGTCAGGGTCGGTGCCCTCGTGGCGCATAAACATATTGCCCATTTGGTCAACACCCATGCTCATGCCCGCATCTTCACACCATTTGCGGAAAAGGT
>NZ_CAKZPW010000407.1:0-8896 GCF_937139385.1 uncultured Maritalea sp.
CTGTCTGAGAGTTGTTGAATTTTCTCTTTAGAAAAAAACACATTTTGCGTTACGTTATCTATAACAACAAAATCATTGCCCAGACCATGCATCTTTGAAAACTGGATTTGCATTGCGACTACTTAGCTAAAATTTTTGTCAACACACTGTATTGGTGATTGATATTATAAAATTAGTTATATCATTTCAGCGAAAGACTGACTATGTCTTTAAACAGATACAGGCTAAATAATCGCAATAATGTGAATATTATGGAATAAAAGATGTAAATGAGTCACTAGGTTGGTATGTGCTCACTTTCAAATAATTGTTCTATTTTTTCTCGCTCTCTGACTAAATGCATTTGGTCGCCTTCAATTAATACTTCAGCTGCCCGACAACGGCTGTTGTAGTTCGAGGCCATAACAAAGCCGTAAGCGCCAGCGGAACACACGGCTAAAAAGTCACCTGCTTCGACACTTAAGGTGCGGTCGTAGCCAAGCACATCCGCTGATTCACAAACAGGGCCAACCACGTGGAACAGGGTTTCTGTGGCCGAGCTGATTTGTGTTAATGGTTTAATTTGGTGAAATGCTTGGTATAAAGATGGGCGCATTAGGTCGTTCATGCCCGCATCGACAATGATGAACCTGCGTTCTGCGCCTTCTTTGACATATTCAACTTTGGTGACGAATATGCCCGCGTTACCCGCGATCATCCGGCCCGGTTCCAGCACCAACTCACAGCCCAAATCCTTGACGTTTTTGAAAACCACTTGGGCATAAGCCATTGGATCTGGCGGCACGTCATTTGAGCTGGAATAAGGAATACCCAAGCCGCCACCTACATCAACGTGGCGGATGTTGTGGCCCTCGTGGCGCAATTCGCCCACCAGTTCAGCAAGCAGCTTGAACGCATTATCGAACGGTTCAAGTTCGGTGATTTGAGAACCGATGTGCATGTCAATGCCGGTGGCGTCTAGGTGTTCGAGTTCTGCGATGCGTTTGTAAACCGCGCTGGCGCGTTCAAACGGAATGCCGAATTTGTTTTCCGCTTTGCCGGTTGAAATCTTGGCGTGTGTTTTGGCATCCACATTGGGGTTGATGCGCACAGAAACCGGGGCCACTTTGCCCATGGCTTTGGCCACCTCATTGAGGCGTTCAAGCTCTGGTTCGCTTTCCGCATTAAAGCATTTAATGCCCGCTTCTAGTCCCAGTTCCATTTCTGCGTGGGTTTTCGCCACGCCAGAAAAAACAATTTTGTTGGCGGGAATGCCCGCTTTAAGCGCGCGTTTGAGTTCGCCCAAGGAAACCACATCTGCGCCCGCGCCCATTTTGGCGACAAGTTTGAGCATGGCTTGATTTGAGTTGGCCTTCATGGCGTAGGCAACCAGCGTGTCGACGCCCTCAAAGGCTTCCTGCATTACCCGGATATGGCGGGTGAAAGTGGCGGTTGAATAAACGTAAAATGGTGTGCCCACGTCGCCTGCCAATTCGGTCAGGTCAACGTCTTCGGCGTGCAGTTTGCCGTTGTGATATTGGAAGTGATGAACCATCGTCTATTCTTCTTCGCCTGCAGCCAATTGTTCACGCCAGCGCGCAACTTGGGCGCGCACATTGTTTGGCGCGGTGCCACCATAGGAGGTGCGCGATTTCACGGAGTTTTCAACGCTCAGAACTTTGAACACGCGGCTGTCGATACGTTCATCAACTTGCTTGAAGTCTTCAATGGTCAAAGCATCAAGGTCGCAGCCTTTTTTCTCCGCCAGCGCCACAGCAGACCCCGTGATATGGTGCGCGTCGCGGAACGGCACATTGGCTTCGCGCACCAACCAGTCGGCCAAATCAGTGGCGGTTGAAAAGCCAGAACCTGCCGCTTCACGCATGGCGTCGCGGTTGACTTTGAGATCGTTGATCATGCCTGTCATGGCGGCAAGCGCTAGGCCCAAACTGTCAAACGCATCAAAGGCGACTTCTTTGTCTTCTTGCATGTCTTTGGAATAGGCGAGGGGCAGGCCCTTCATCACGATCATCAGCGAAGTGAGTGCGCCCATGATGCGACCGATTTTGGCGCGGATCAGTTCGGCAGCGTCAGGATTGCGCTTTTGTGGCATGATCGAAGAGCCGGTTGAAAACTTATCAGACAGGGTCACGAACTTAAATTGCGCGGTTGACCAGATTACCAATTCTTCGGACAGACGGGACAAATGCATGGCGCAAATTGAAGCACAGCTTAGGGCTTCAAGCACAAAGTCACGGTCGGCTACTGCGTCCAAAGAGTTAGCGGTTGGGCGTTCAAAACCCAGTGCAGATGCGGTCATGTCCCGATCAATCGGGAACGAGGTGCCAGCCAAAGCTGCGGCGCCCAATGGGCATTCGTTTAAGCGTTTGCGCGCGCCATGAAAGCGCGATGCGTCACGGCCCAGCATTTCCACATAGGCCATCATGTGGTGGCCAAAGGTTACAGGCTGTGCGCTTTGCAGGTGCGTGAAGCCTGGCATGACGGTGTCAGCATCTTGTTCGGCGCGGTTGATCAATTCCAATTGCAGGGTTTTGATCTGGGTGATGAACATATCAATGGTGTCGCGCACATAGAGTTTGAAGTCTGTCGCGACTTGGTCATTGCGTGAGCGACCTGTGTGCAAGCGACCCGCAGGTTCGCCGATCAGATCTTTGAGGCGGGCTTCCACATTCATGTGAATGTCTTCAAGCGCACGCGAAAAAGTGAACGATCCGCTATCGATTTCTGATTGGACCTGATCTAGACCTTTGACGATTGCATCCTTATCTTCACTTGTAAGAATGCCAGCGGCAGCGAGCATTGTGGCATGGGCTTTTGAGCCTTCTATATCTTGTTTATAGAAGCGCTTGTCGAAATCGATGGAGGCGTTTATTTCCTCCATGATGGCGTCTGGCCCAGAAGCGAACCGGCCGCCCCACATTTGATTGCTCATACTGACCTCTCTTTAGGAGAAATTATGTCTCAGGAACCACAAAATGAACCCGTAAAACCACAACAAAACAGGTGGCGTTTGGGCGTAATCGTGGGCGTTGTTGTAGCTATAGCGACCGCGGTTTGGGTTAGCAATGGTTCCAACGTGCAAAATGGTTCGGCTGATGGGGCAAGTTATGTGGCACAGCCTGCAATTGCTAAGGCATTGGACGAAGCCGCACAGGGCGAGTTGGCGGCGTTCCGCGCTACGGCTAAGGGCGAAGGGTACCCCGAAATTCGTTTCGTTTCCGATCAAGGCGAACAGGTGGGCTTTGACTATTTTGAGGGCAAAGTGACGCTTGTGAATTTTTGGGCCACATGGTGCGCGCCATGCCGGGCGGAAATGCCAGCACTTGATGCGCTGCACGCCAAATATGCAGATCAGGGTTTTCAAGTGGCCACGATAAATTTGGACGTGGGCGAAGATGGGGTTGATAAGGCGAAAGCCTTTATGGCCGAAATTGGGGCAACCCATTTGCCATTGCACGCTGATCCAACGTTTGAAGCTTTTGAGGTGCTCAAGACGCGCGGCAAAGCACTTGGCTTGCCCGCCACCATTTTACTTGGTCCTAATGGCCACGAATGGGGCATATTGGCCGGTCCTGCCGAATGGCATAGCGAAGACGCATTTGTGTTGATTGAAGCTGCATTGGCCGCGGCGAAGAGCTAGAGCTTTTTCACCACGCGGGCTGGGGAGCCTACTGCCACACAATCTGAAGGAATGTCTTTTGTCACCACGGCACCTGCGCCAATGGTGGTGCGGTCACCAATAGTGACGCCGGGTAGAATGGTTGCGCCAGCACCGATCCAGCAATTATCGCCAATGGTGATGGGCGCGGCTTGGTTGACAAAATTCATTTGATCTGGGGCGTCTGGATAAGGATAAACACAACGCTCATCTGCTCGAATGGGGTGTCCGGCGGTGAGGATTTGCACATTTGGTGCGATCAGGGTTTCGCATCCAATTTTGACGAAATGATTGTCCATAATAGTGCAATTGCGGTTGATGAAACTGCGCTCACCAATTTGCGTCATTTCGCCATATTCAACATAAAAGGGGCTTTCAACCCAAAATTCCGTCGGTGCTTTGCCCAGAACACTGCGCAGTAAGTCCATACGATTTGGATCGTCATAATCAACCGTGTTGAACTTGTGGATGATCGCGCGGGTGCGGCCAGCTTGGGCGATGAGGTCCGGATCACCCGCCAAAAATGGCTCGCCCGAAAGCATGAGTTCTTTTGCTGATTTTGACATATCATCGCCTAAAGGACTTTAATTGGTATTGTTTCGTTCTAGGCGCTATTGGGTGATTTGAAAAGGTCTTTTTGGATTGTGTTTCTTAAGTCAGCGAATGCACTTGGGCGTTGCATGCCGCAATGAGGTCATGCGGTGCAATCTCAATTTGCAGACCGCGTTTGCCCCCGTTTACCAAAATCGTTTCGTGGTCAAACGCGCTTTGATCTAAGAAAGCCTTTGCGCGCAGTTTCTGACCTATTGGGCTGATGCCGCCGATCACATAGCCGGTGATTTTTTCGGCTTGGCGTGGATCCAGAAGATCGATTTTCTTTTCCTTGAGGGCCTTGGCTGCTGATTTGAGGTTCATTTCAGCGCTGGTGGGCACAAGGGCAAACGCTTTTGCCTTTGCGGAGCCAAACATCAGGCATTTAAACAATCGAGCCGGGTCTATGCCAAGCGCTGTGGCTGCATGTTGGCCAATGTTTTTCGCTTTGGGATCGTAGGCATATTCATGCAGCTCGTAAGAAAGACCAAGCTGATCGAGCTGTTTGGTGGCAGGTGTTGCGGACATATGCGTGCTGAGTTTGTTGGTGTGCGGATGTGCAGAATGAACAACCCACGCAGATTGCGCAAGGGACTAACTGTTGGCAGTTTTAAGAAATTTGGTTTGGTTTAGGCTGACTTGTCGACCACAGAGCCCGTACCCGGCGCTGGCATCGCTTTGGCGTTGGCGAGGCCTTTTTCGAGCATATTGACGGCCTGCTGTTGCATGTCGTTCGCAGCTTTTACCATCATAAGCTCGGCGCTCTGCTGGCGTTGTGCGGCTTGCATCCCAAGCGATTGGGTGATCATCGACATGTCCATCTGAAACGCCTTTCTAGCCATTCAGTTGCATCCATTGTCGCCAATTAGCATTAATGGGGGGTAAACAGGATCATTAGAATTGTTGCGAATGGGGCGAGCTTGCCCGCTAAGCATCGTTGCAGCTGATATATTCATAATCCCAAAATTTTGACGCTCCCCCTTGAAATTCATTTGAAACACACATAAATAACTGACCAGTAAGTTATTTATGTGGAGTGAAAGATGACTAAGAATGAGCATGGGCAAATGGAAGCCGGGGCAGGTGCCCCAAATGGAGAAGTTGGAACAATAGGTGTCGGACAAAAAGTTGAGGGGCCCGGCATGTGGGTGAACTGGCACCCCCCCAAGCCGCGCGCCGGTGGTTTGGGGGCGTGGGACAGATTTGTTGGTCCTGGCGCAACCGGGGCAGAAGAAAACTTGCAACTGATTTTAGGCGGGTTGATTGCTCTTGGTGGGGTCGCCCTGTTTTGGTTGTTGCGGGGTGAGCCCACAAGTGTTTGGCAGTGGTTGTTTGTGGTGGTTTTGGCCTTTGATATCGGGGGCGGCATTGTCACCAATTCAACTTCTGCTGCGAAGCGCTGGTATCATCGGGCGGAGCACACCAAGCTAAAGCATTTTGGGTTTGTCGCTACACATCTGGTGCATATTGCTTTGCTCGCTTTTTTATTCAGCCCTAACCCATTTGCTTACAGTATTGCTCTCGGCGGACTGTTAGTTTTGGCCACTCTGATTTTGCTTTTAACCCCACTTTACCTGCAACGCCCAATGGCGGTGGGGTTGGCTATGTTGATCATTTTGGTTGGGCAGTTGCCTTTGTTTGATCTTGCCGGATTGAATTGGTTCATCCCCGCTTTGATGCTGAAGTTGCTCCTGGGACATGCGCTCAAGGAAGCGCCGTTTCAGCCTGGTGATCGATAATGAGGGCGGTAAGTATTCGACGCTTGGTGGTAACGGACATAAGTGCTGCCGCTGACATGTTGGTGGATAGTTTTTTGGATGATCAAGGCATGGTGGTGCTGTTTAGGGATCAAGGCCTTGCCAAATTGCATAGGGCGATGCGGGGTTGGTTTTTGGCGACGCTGGATATGTGGCTTGAGCAAAAACAACCTATGTACGTAGCGTTTGATGGCGATCAATTGGTTGGAGTTCTGATTGCAGGTCACACTAGAAATACGGTAACCGGATTACAGCAACTCAAATGGGCGTGGCGGGTTGGTCTGAGCTGTGGCCTGACCCCGATATTGCGTACAGCCCAACATGATGCAGAGCGGCGCGCGCATTTTAAGGGGCAGGCCGCACATATCGTTGAATTTGTTGGCGTGAGTGCAAAAGCACGCGGTAAAGGCGTAGGTCGGCAATTGTTTGACCAGTTCCATGCGCAGCTTGAAAAAGGTGCAACTGTATGGCTTGAAACAACGCGGCATGAAAACCTGTCGATATTTGCAAAGCTCGGCTATCGGCAATGCGCTCAATCCACTAGTCTTGGTGTGCGTTTTACACAAATGCTGAAACAGCCAACAAAAGAGAAAAACATTGCCGCGCCCTGACCGCTCAAAAGAACGAATAGTGCAAATCTTGGGCGCCGCAGCAAAGGTGTTTGCGCGGGACGGCGTTCAAGGCGCGCGCATGGAAGATGTGGCGAAAGAAGCAGGGCTCTCAAAGGCGGCGATCTATCTTTATTACAAAAACAAAGATGGGTTGGTGTTGGCTCTGCTTGATCAATTTTTCAGTGCCAATTTGGACGCGTTAAAGCTCATTCCGATTGGTGAAAATGCAGCAGAGCGAATTTGCAGTTGGATCGATCTGGTCAGCGCTGCAATGCAACAAGGCGCTCATTTTCAAACGGTTGGGTTTGAGTTCTTGGCCCTTGCTGGCCGCAATGAAGAAGCGCGAGCGGTAGTTTTGGATTTTTACCAACATTATCAAAGTGCCATAGCCGACTTGTTGGTGCAGGATGGTGTTTCACCAGAAATGGCCACGCAAAAAGCGCAAGAAATTGTCGCCCTTTTGGAAGGTATTAATCTGTTGTGGATGGCGCAGTCGGGCAAAATGGATTTTGCTCAACTGGCGAAATCTGGCGTGCGGGCGCTCTTGAGCTAGCGCCCGAATAGATTGACCGTACTTCTTTTCATAAAGAACACCAGCGTCGCCCCAGCGATTAAACCGCCAATATGCGCCCACCATGCGGTTGGGCCACCATCAGGGAACAGCACAAAGAACAATTGCATGGCAATCCAAAGTCCGAGAACCCAAAGCGCTGGAATGGGGATGGGCAGGGGCACAATGATTTTGGCCAATACATAGACCCGCACCTTTGGAAATAGGATAATGTAGGCGGCAATGACCCCTGCGACAGCGCCCGAAGCGCCCACCAGTGGGGCAGTGCTTGTTGGGTCAGCCAGCATATGTGCAAATCCGCCCGCAGCGGCACAAGCCAGATAAAAGACGAAGTAGCGCACATGCCCCATGGCATCTTCGATATTGTCGCCAAAAACCCACAAGAAGATCATGTTGGAAATGACGTGCATCCAATCGGCGTGCAAAAACGCGTAGGTGACCAAGGTGGTTTGGTCTGGCAGAAACGGCACTTGGTCAATCAGCGGTTCGCTCAACCATCCAGGCACGACGGCCATGGTGATCAGCACAAACTCTTCGCCAGATGCGGGCAAAATATACTGGATAGCAAAGATGACGAGATTGGCAATAATCAGGGTTTGATTAACCCAAGGGCGCTCAACATAGATTTTGGGGTTCTGATCATACAGTGGAATAAACAATGAAAATCCCCAAGATTAAGACCGCGCTACTATCGATGCTGCCCGGGCTGCCACAAAACGTCGCGCGCGCCATCATCATTTGTGACACGGCTTAGAACAAACAGCAAATCAGATAAGCGGTTGAGATATTTCACCGCAATTATGTTGGTTTCCGGCTCTGCATCCAACAAGGCGACACCAATACGTTCGGCGCGGCGGACCACGGTGCGCGACAGGTGCAGGTGCGCCGAGAGCGCGCTGCCGCCGGGCAAGGTGAAGCTTTTGAGTGGTTCAAGCTTTTCATTGTAGGCGTCAATTGTTTGTTCGAGCCAATCCACTTGGCTTTGCACAGCGCGCAAGGGTTCGTAACTCAAGCCTTCATCGGGCCCCGGGGTTGCAAAATCTGAACCTACGTCAAATAAGTCATTTTGAATGCGGGCAAGAGTGTCGTCTAGATGATGGTCGCTGCCCGTATGTAAGCGCACCAAGCCGATGGTTGAGTTGGCTTCGTCAATGGTGCCATAGGCTTCCACCCGAATATTGGCTTTTGAGCGCCTTGGGCCCGACACCAAGCCGGTTGTGCCATCATCGCCCGTGCGGGTGTAAATCTTGTTCAGTTTGACCATGAGAATAGTCCTCTTAGCGCGGGGCGAAGAAGAAGGCCGCAACCATCAACAAGATGATGGCCACAAATTGGGCGATCACCCGGGCGCGCATGAGCTTTTGGGACAGGTTTGGGTTGCCGCCGCGGAACATATTAAACAGCCCAGCAAAAAGAATAAGTGTCACCACGCCAAGGGCGACGAAAATCAGGATGTTGATCGGTTGGTTCATCATAATCGAATCTCGTTTTTCACGTGCATTAGCAATTTGAGCATTTGTGGCAGTTAGTCTCGTCTGATTTTTTTCGCGTTTTACAGCTTCTCTTTCAATCTCTAATTGTCGAACTTTTCTATCCCATTCGTCCACTTCTTCCGGAACAGAATCCAATTCCATTCGCAATTTTGCCGCCGCTTCATCAATTAAATCAATCGCTTTATCTGGTAAATATCTATCAGAAATATAGCGAT
>NZ_CAKZPW010000408.1:0-4841 GCF_937139385.1 uncultured Maritalea sp.
ATCGCATAAAGCTGCTCGACCAAGGCCTCAATCCGCGCATTGTTCAATTGTAGAGATTTAAGCTCTTCGATGATTTTGTTTTGCAGCTCAGCATATTGCTCGGCTTGGGGCTTGCGCAGTGTTTTACCCTTAAGACGCGCCCGAATAAGCATGTCTTGAAGCTGCTGGAAACGGGCGAAGTCTTGACCAATATTGTTGAGAATTTCAAAAATACTCTCACGCAGTTCGGCTTCCATAGCCGCCATAGAGAGATTGATTTTTTCGTCTTCGTCTTCCTCGTCATCATCCTCAAGGGTTTTTTCACCCTCGGCATGGGTCGCCAATTTCAGAACAGGGCCGTGCTTTGGTTTCTCGATCTTCTCACCTTTTTCAGGCTCGATCTCACCGCGTTCAATTTTTTCGCGCCGCACAGCCGCCGCAGAGCGGTCTTCTTGGACGTTGCCAATGGACAAATTATAGGTGCTGTCTAGGTCAATAATATCGCGGAGCAAAATGCGCTCTTCTTCAAGCTCTTCGCGCCACACCATGATGGCTTCAAAGGTCAGGGCACTTTCGCACAGGCCCTTGATCATAGTGTCGCGACCCGCCTCGATGCGTTTGGCAATGGCGATTTCACCTTCGCGAGACAGAAGCTCAACCGTGCCCATTTCGCGCAAATACATGCGCACAGGGTCGTCGGTTCTGTCAGAGCCTTCACGGGCGTTCGATTTGGACGCAATGGCCGTACCGGTTGCAACAGCAACTTCGGTTCCGGTTTTTGCACGCTGCTCTGCCTCGTGCTCTTCCACTTCATCTTCTTCGATTACGGATATGCCCATTTCTGAAAGCATAGCCATAATGTCTTCGATCTGCTCGGATGACACCTCGTTAGAAGGCAGCACCTCATTGAGCTGATCGTAAGTCACATAGCCGCGTTTTTTCGCGCCCTTGATCATTTTCTTGACCGCGGATGCGGAAAGATCGAGAAGTGGGCCGTCTTGGCTTTCGCCTGATTCTGGCTTCTCAGTTTCTTTCTGAGCCTTAGTCGCCATTCACATTCTCCTGAACGGGTAGCCGGCAAAATCGCCGAGTATATGTGGTGAGACAATCAGGCCAAGACAAGGGCGATTGCACTTCGTTCCCCAAAGGGAATAGACAATCATGCTTATCGTTTCGTTACCAAATGCAATAACTTAGCAGTTAGATGCACAAAAACGCCGACCGGCCACCCTAAATCACAGGTTCCGCGTCGAGCGCCCAGATAACGAACCAAACCCCTCAATCAGAGCCTCAGTGCCATCCACACTGGTAATCTGGTTCTGGATGTCTCGCAGCCTTTCATACGACTCTTCGCTCGGGTCATTGCCCAGCGCCATTTCGGCTGCCTTCAGCTCTCTATTTAATCGATGTGATTTATAATGCAAGGCCAAAGCGTGATTCAATCCAACCTCGGCGTCCTGACTGTTCGCTTCGGGCGTCACTTGCCATATGCCTTGTTGACGAACAACATTGTCAATTTGCGCCAAATCAATCGCGCAACCACGCCGCTCAAGCGCCTCGCGCAGCTGTTTGCTTTTGATTTCGTGATTGGCCGAAACTTGCGATATCACCACATCCAAGATTTTTCGAGCCGCGGACGACTGCAAATCAATTTGCGCCAAATCCTCAAGATGCATTTCCACAAGCTCGGGGTGATTGATCAAGCCAACCAAAATCACCGCTTCGCGTGATGCCACGCCGCTCGTTGAATTGCTCGCCGAAAGAGATTTTTTAAGCGCATTGGACACTTGATAACCGCCACGCTGTGTTTTGGCGTTTGAGTATCCGCCAGACTTTGCGTCTTTGTTATATCCACTATTGTTCGTGCGCTGTTGCTGCCCACCATACTGACGCTGCGGCCGAAAGAACTTATAGAGCTTATCGTTAAACGCTTGCCCATAATGCTTGCGTACTGAAGCGTCCGCAATTTCATTGGCGATATTCTTTAGTTTGAACTCCAGCGCTGCTTTTGCTTCAGGTGTGCCAACGTTCGCACCGCGTGTTTCTCGCTCCCAAACGGCTTCAGACAATGGTAATGCCGAATTCAGCAATTCTTCTAGCCCCTTGCGGCCCTCTTTCTGGATCAGATCATCAGGGTCCACACCGTCGGGCAGCGTCACAATTTGCGCAGTTACCCCCGGCTTAAGCATCGGCAGCATTATGTCCATGGACTTAGAGGCAGCTCGTTGCCCCGCGCTATCTCCATCAAAACACAGCACCGGGTCGTTGGTCATCTTCCACAACAAGCCCAAGTGCTCGTCCGTTAGGGCCGTACCAAGCGGCGCCACAGCACCCTCAAAGCCCACCTGCACCAACGCAATCACATCCATATAGCCTTCAACCACAATCAACGGCTTGCCGTCGTGAGAGGCTTGGCGGGCCATTTGCCCGTTGTAAAGCGTGCGCCGTTTATGAAAGAGCTCTGTTTCCGGGGAATTGAGATATTTCGCCCGCGCTTCAGGCGACATGGCGCGACCACCAAAGGCCACCACGCGACCGCGAAAATCCAATATAGGGAACATCAACCGATTGCGAAACCGATCGAATGGCACTGCAATATCATCACCAGATACCAACAAACCACAAGCAATCATCTCGTTGGCGGTCACCCCGTTCGACGCCAGATATTCTTTAAGTCCATTACGGCTGTCTGGTGCAAAACCCAAACGGAACATTTGCTGAAACTTGGGCAGAACTCCACGCTCGTGCAAATAACCGCGCGCGCGGGCACCAACATTGGCGGCCAAAGCCTGCTCAAAATAGCTGGTCGCCAAATCCATTACATCATAAAGCGACTTGCGCTTGCGATCGCGGGCTTCCTCTTGTGCATCTCTTGCGGGCAACTGCAGGCCCGCTTGCCCCGCCAGTTTTTCAACGGCTTCGGGGAACGGCATGCCTGCCTTTTCAACCAAGAACCGAAAATGGTCACCAGAAACGCCACAGCCAAAACAATGATAGCGACCACGCCGGTCGTCTGCGTGAAAACTGGGCGTTTTCTCACCATGGAACGGGCAACAGGCCCAAAAATCCCCTTTTTGGGGTTGCGACTTTTTCTTGTCCCATACCACATGCTCTCCCACAACTTGGGAGATCGAAATTCGATCACGAATATCGTCTAGGAATTGATCAGTGAACCGCATGGTCTCAATCTAATGGTCAAAGGGATGTAATGGCAAATGCAAAGAACGTTTCGTATCAGTTTGCGTCAAACAAGCCAACGCTCAAAAGACACCATATCCCCACCAAAGCCGCGCTGTTCACCGCCGCCAGTTTCGATACTAAACTGAGAAAAACCAGCGCGCTCAAGCACGCGGGTAGACCCCAGGTTCGTTGTCATCACCCGCCCAATGAGCCGATTGATCTTATAATCAGCGCACAGCATTTCAACGCCCAACGCTAGCATTTGCCCCGCAATGCCTTTTCCCAGCCAGCGCTCAGCCACCCGATAGCCAACTTCGGCCTGGTCGCCACCAATGGTGAAATTTATGCGTCCAACCACTTCATCACCAATAAGGCCAACAAAATAAAGCCCTTCTTGCGAACGCATATCCAACTCAAGCGCAGCAATTGCATGGCTCATGCCAACCTCGGTCAGCATTTCAGGCGCCCGTGGTGGCACAAACCCAGAAAAATAGCTGGCGTTTTCAAGTTCAAAACGCAAAAGCGCCGCACAATGATGCGGCGCAATCTTCTCTAAAACAACGGCAGCCTTTGCCATAATAAAGCTAGCCGTTCAACGCCGCTTTTACAAACCGCGAGGCTTGCCCAAAGTCGATACGACCGGGGAACTTGCCCTTCAGCACACCAACAACTTTGCCCATGTCGCGCAGGCCTTCAGCGCCAGTTTCTGCAATTGCGTCTTTGATTGCGGCTTGCACTTCATCTTCGCTCAACGGTTGTGGCAAAAACTCTTGAATAACCGCAATCTCTTCACGCTCTTGGGCGGCCAATTCTTCGCGACCATTTTCAGCATAAACAGTGGCTGATTCTTCGCGTTGTTTGACCATTTTTTGCATGATCTGCAAAATCTCTTGCTCGCTGGCAGGCTCTTTGCCCTGCCCCCGTGCTTCAATGTCCCGATCTTTGATCGCCGCATTGATCAAACGGTAGGTGCCCGTACGTCGCGCATCGCGCGCTTTGATGGCATCTTTGAGCGCTGAGCTAATTTTATCACGCATATTTTCGTAAAATTCCCTGATGATTTCTGCCTCGGTTATACCCAAGCAAAACGCTTATGCCAATTTTTTCTTTCCCAGAGCATTTAACCCACTGATTTTTCACTGCTAAATCTTTCCTTCGAATCTGTTGACGCCGCGCTTGTTCTCACATAGTGTCCGCCCGATCCGGACCAGTTTGAGCGCAGCGGGCCTTAAGGCATGGGCAAACGCACATCTAAGCGGCAAAAACGGGGTCTGAGGATCGGTCAAATTTACGCCCACAATAAGCGTCAAAAGGATTTGAGATGACCGGCTGGCAAGACGATAAAACCACCGCACTTTTGATTTTGGAAAATGGGACGCGCATTGAGGGCCAAGGCCTTGGCGCAACCGGACATGCTGTTGGTGAAGTTTGCTCAGCCGCGGAATCAGCCAGTGCGTGCCCAAGCTTGGCGTAACGGCCAGCGTCAAGGTCTCCTTGGCGCCGCCAGCTTTGACCCACAGACTCGCCCGAGCAAGGTCATGCAGGATGTCTCGGATCGAATGGGCATAGGTAGCGCCCGCCGGGGTCAACCCCAGGCCTTTGCCTTCGCGTCTTAGGAGAGACACGCCAATCTGCTCTTCCAGAACTTTCAACTGCCGGCTGACGGCCGAATGCGTAAGCGA
>NZ_CAKZPW010000409.1:0-8030 GCF_937139385.1 uncultured Maritalea sp.
CAAATTGTTGAAGACGAAGAAACCGGCGGCAACGGTTTGACTGTGTTTTTGATGTTGGTGGTATTGTTGCTGGCGGGAGCTGGTGGAGGTGCGTTTTGGGCTTGGAAAGAAGGCTTTGTCGATCTTAATCCGCTTATGGCGCAATTGGGCATGGTGGAGAAAACAACCAAAACTGCAACAGCGCCAAGTGTGGCCGCTGAACAGACCCCTGCGACAAATGATAGTGTGCCAGTGCAAAGCAATGTGCGCGACGTAACCGCAACAAATGCGACGCCAACGGTGAGTGAAACGCCGCCACAGACCACTCCCGTTGCAGAGGTGCGCTTGCCCACTGAAACTGCTCCTGAGGTGCCCACAAGTGAAACAGTGGAGACGTTGCCTGTAACTGAAGTGGCGCCAATTAGTGAGACGCCGGTTGCATCAACCGAAGAGCGGTTAGTGGCTGATGCCGCAACCGAACCTGATCAACCAAAACTCAATGTGGGTGATACCAGCGAAACGGCAGTTGAGGTTGGCAGTAGGTCGTTGTTGATTGAAGAGCAGATTACCGGAACTGGTGGGGCTGTGCCTTTTACCGGGGAGACCGTTTGGTCGCGAGACGTCGATGAAACTGGAGCACCGGTGATCAAGGCGGTTGTTTCCGTTCCTGCGCGCAACTTGTCCGTAAATGTGCTGTTTAGAAAAAACAGTGACGATGCTCTGCCCGCCAGTCATCTCTTTGAGATCAACTTCTCTGTAACGGAGAGTTTTCTTGGTGGCGGCATTGCCAGTTTGCCGGGCATTTTGCTTAAGGACCAAGAGTTGGCACAGGGAGATCCATTGATCGGTGCATCGGCAAGGGTTTTTGATAATTCATTCTTCTTTGCGCTAAGCGCTGCGGAAGCGGATCTTTCTAAGAATGTTGCTTTGATTTCAAAACGCGGTTGGATTGACTTGCCTGTCGTTTATTCCACTGGTCGTAAAGCGATCGTGACCATGGAAAAAGGCAAAGAGGGTGCAGCGATTTTTGAATCTGTGTTGGCAGCATGGGCCGCTGAATAGGCCCTCTAACGCACAACCGCTTCTAATCTGCCATCCTTTAGATTGAACAATTGATCGGCCAAGGCATCAAAATCTTGGCTGTGATGGCTGACCAAAATGGCGTGCCAGTTGTGCTGTTTTACTAAGTTTTTCACGAGATCTCGCATTTGGCTGGCCGTATCGCCATCCAGTGCAGAGAATGGTTCATCGAGCAGCAAAATGGGCTGATTGCGGGCCAAGGTGCGGGCCAATGCAACGCGCTGTTGTTGTCCACCAGAGAGAGATGCGCATTTTTGGTTTTCAAAACCCGCTAGTCCCACTTCCGCCAATTTTTCACTTGTATTGATGTAGTCTTTACGTCCCAGCTGCACATTTTGGGCGGCGGTAAGGTGCGCGAACACATTGTCTTTTTGAAACAGAATGGACACGGGGCGTTCTTCTGGCGCAAGCCTAAGAAGAGAGTTGTCATCTAGTTCAATTTGACCTGATGAGGGGGTTTGAAACCCTGCGACCAAATCAAGCAGTGTGGATTTTCCAGAGCCGCTTGCCCCCGCAATGCCTACGATTTCTCCGCGATTTACTCTGAAGTCAAAGTGATATGGTGTGGTTTTTGGATAGGCGAATTCTACTCTATTGAAGGTGAGCATTGTCGCGTCCTCCCAGTATTTTGGGGAAAATGTAAAAGCTAAATACTGCGATGAACAGTAAAATTGCAGCCAGCATTGCGGCGTCATTGGACCGATATGCCCCCAAAGCACGGTACATCATCCAAGGTAAGGTGCTGAAGTCGTCTGTGCCAAATAGGGCGATGACCCCAAGGTCGCCAAACGAATAACTAAAGCCAAGGGCAAAAACATAGGCGCATTCTTTGCGGATAAGGGGCAGTTCGATAAAGCGGAACCTGCGCCAGCCGTTGATGTTTAGGCTTTTGACCAGACGAAAATGTTTGTTGGCTATTTTCTCAACAGGCGGGCCAAGCGTTGCGTTTGCCAGCGGTAAGGCCAATAGCGCATTGGCAATGACCACAACATAGATGCCCACTTTTGATGTGTCCAAGCCTGCAAATCGGGCCAACAAAAAGAATCCAAGAGCCAAGACGATCGACGGTGTCGCAAGGTAGGCAAAAACCGGTGCGCTGATGAACGTGCGCAAAAGATTGGTGCTGGTGGGGCTTGTATTTTGGTAGATCAATTCGGCACGTGCAAAAGCAAGCAACATGGCACAAGTGAGCGCGATGGTGGCGCTGGCGGTAGCGATGATACAAGATGTAGCTAGGGCGTTGAGAAATTTTTGCGAGCTGATGAGCTTGAATATAGCGGGATCAAAGCCTTCATAGAGGATGATCAGCAAAGGGCTTGCATAGGTGAGCATAAGCACGAACAGCAAGGCGCCGATTATCCATTTTACTTTGCCTGTTGCGGCCCAGAGGTGGTTTTGGCTGGCGCCAATTAGCACTGAATTGCTTTTAAGTCCTGCTGTGGGGATGATGATGAACAGGCAAAACGCCAATTGCGCTGCGGCTAAAAGCGCTGCGCGATGAAGGTCAAAATCAAGCTTTACCGCTTCAAAAATGGCAACTTCAAATGTGGCATTGGCAGGGCCGCCGCCTAGCAATAGCACGACGGAAAATGATGTAAAACACATCAAGAAAATGGTTGCGCCAAGGCCGGGCATGGCGCTTTTGAGAGCAGGCCAATCAAGGATTGTGAAGCGTTGCCATTCGCTTAGGCCAAGGGATTGGCCCAATTTTAAGCTGGCGCTGGGTAATGCTTGCAAGCGATCATAAAATATCCGCGCGGCGAAAGAGCCGTTGAGAATTGTGTGAGCGGCAAGAATGCCTTGCAGTCCAAAAATGGTGAAGGGCAGTTTGCCTAATCCAACAGATTGGCCGATGTCGTTGATGAGCCCGGCGCGCCCCCAAATGGCTAATAGACCGAAAGCCACCACCAAGGTGGGCAATACCAGCCCGGCGGACAGGAAGGCTAGAACAAATGGTTTACCGAAGAACGTGAGACGGGTGAGTGCAATGGCAACAATGCTGCCGGTTACGAAAGCAAGTAAAACGGAAAGGCCCGCTTGAATGGCGGACATTCGAAGCAGGTGAAAAATATCGATCGAACTGGTTTTTGGATTACCAAACAGATCAGCGGCTTGCCAAATGATGGCAATGAGGGCGCAAATGAGCGCCCCGACGCATAAGGCAATGAGCAGGCCCACCAATAGGCGCGGCGCGCGCAAAAGGGGGAAGGTCCCGCCCATAGGGCGAGACCATGTTTTATTATTCAATGCCGGCAAAGAAGGCACCAATATATGCCTTTGTGTTGGCGCCAACGTCTTGATCATCAAGCAGCAACGTCTGCTCTTTGGTCAAAGGTGTTGCAAAACCCTCAGGCAATCCGCCTTCCAATTCAACCACTGGGAACATCCAGTTGGTTGTCGGGATGATTTTTTGCGCGTCTTGGCTCACAAGATACTTCATGAAGCTCTGTGCCAATT
Organism: uncultured Maritalea sp.; assembly: GCF_937139385.1. Classification (NCBI taxonomy): domain Bacteria; kingdom Pseudomonadati; phylum Pseudomonadota; class Alphaproteobacteria; order Hyphomicrobiales; family Devosiaceae; genus Maritalea; species uncultured Maritalea sp. The sequence goes on from NZ_CAKZPW010000409.1 coordinate 3,517, forward strand.
CTTGGTTTTTTGAGGACTTCAAAACACCGGCCAATTCGATTTGCAGGTAGTGACCTTCGTCAAAAATCGCTGCGGCGTAATTGTCGTCCTCTTCGGCGATCTTATGGTATGAAGGCGAGGTGGTGTAGCTTAGCACCATGTCCGCTTCCCCATCCAAGAACAGGCTGTAGCTTTCAGACCAACCTTTTGTGACGGTTAGGATATGATCTTTTAGATCAGGCCACATCTCTGCAGTATCGTCGCCATAGGCCGCTTTTGCCCAAAGCACCAAGCCAAGGCCGGGTGTGGATGAGCGTGGGTCTTGAATAACGAATTTGAAATCTTCGCCCGCTTTGTCCAAATCTTCAAATGAAGTTGGTGCCTTTGGGAAGTCTGATTTGCGATAAACGAAGGCAAAATAGCCATAGTCAAACGGCACAAACTGCTCTGATGAATAATCGATTGGCAATTTGAGTGCTGACAGATCTGTGTTGTGTGCAGCAAACAATTCGGTGCTTTTTGCTTCAGCTGCAACACTTGTATCGAGCCCTAGAATAATGTCCGCTTTTGTGCTGTCGCCTTCAAGTTGGGCTTTGCGCAGGGCGCTGATCGCATCTTCTGCGCCAACAAAATCCACGATGCAATTGCAAGTGGCTTCAAAGCCAGCTTTGATTTGTGGGCCAGGGCCCCAATCGGATGCGAAGCTATCATATGTATAGATGGTGAGCGTTGGCTTATCGTTTGCCACTGCAGTTGATGCAAATGGAACAAGAGAAATAAGCGCCGCAATCGTGAGTTTTTTCAAAGACATGTACTGTCCCTCATATCAAACAATGTGCGGTCGTGCATAAAAGGGGAAATGACAATCTTTAGCCGTTTTGGCACTTGTCATCTCGGTCTCCCTCCGCCAGCATGACCTGGTTCAGGTTATATGGGTTTATTCTCAGCTCCTTTTGGAGCACCCCAGCGAGATGGGGCTAACTTAGTCGATTTGAGTTGTTATGCAAGACCCCAATAAGTCGAGTGCGCAAAAGGCCCTATTGCTATTTTCAACGCCCGTTATTGTGCTGGGTGGAGGGGATTTTGACCCCGCCCAATTGCGCGAGTTCGTAGAACGAGGCTATGCGTTGATTGCGGCTGATGGGGCGGCAGACGCGGCGTTGGCGCTGGGGCTTCAATTGCATGCCGTGATTGGAGATTTTGATTCCATTGCGGATCGCAGTGCGTTTGATCCAAACGTTCAGATGATTGAAATTATCGAGCAAGAAACCACCGATTTTGAGAAATGCCTATACTCAATTGATGCGCCCATGTTCATTTGTTTTGGCATGTTGGGCAAAAGGGTCGATCATACGCTCGCCGCATTTCACACCATCGCGCGATATGGGGCGCAAAAGCATATTGTTTTGATGGATCAAGTCGATATGTGTATTGGCGTAGCGGGGGATTTTGAGATTGATTTACCGGTGAGGACAAGGTTTTCAGTTTATCCGCTTCACCCAGCAAAATTTAAGTCGTCGGTTGGCCTGAAATTTCCGTTAGATGGATTGACCTTGGATGTGGGGAAACGCATTGGTACGTCAAACGTAACTTGTGCGCCAAAAGTGCAATTGAATTGTGCAAAAGACTTTGATGATCCATATCTTGTCATCTTGCCAAGAACACATTTTGGCGCGATCTTGAATAAGCTGTACTAACCAACGAATTGGGACCCCGCCAATGTATCAACCACCGGCTTTCAAAGAGACGCGCAAAGAAGTATTGCTTGATGCAATTGCGCAGCACCCATTGGCCGCCTTGGTCTGCAACATTTCTGAGGGGCTAACAGCCAATCATTTGCCGATGGTTTTGGCCAAAAACGGCGAGCAGCTGCATGCCCATTTGTCGCGCGGCAATGATTTGCTGGAGCAGTGCGAAGATGGGGCTGAGGCTTTGGCCATTTTTCAAGGGCCTGCGCACTATATTTCCGCTGGGTGGTATCCGGGTAAAAAAGAACATGGCAAAGAAGTGCCTACCTACAATTATGTGGTGGTGCACGCGCGGGGCAAGTTGCATTTTAAGCATGATGCTAAATGGAAACTATGCCATTTGAAATCTATGACGGATCAGATGGAAGAAGGTCGGGTAGACCCATGGTCCGTTTCGGATGCGCCAGCAGATTACTTGGCGCGTCAGCTCAAAGGGCTTTATGGGCTGGAGTTTGAAATCACCGAACTCGTTGGCAAATGGAAGATGAGTCAGAACCGCCAAAACATCGATAAAGCCGCCGTTGTTGAAGGTTTGCACGACGATGGTGATCAAGCTGCCCTTGCGACTGCAGCGATTATCAAAAAGGGCCTTTAGGCCGGTTCCCCTGCTTTTTCCAACGCCTGCTTTTTCACTTCGATCTGCACCTTCTCAAAAGCGCGCACTTCGATTTGTCTGATGCGTTCACGGGAGACTTCAAACTTTTGCGCAAGTTCTTCCAGCGTCAAGGCAGGTTCGCGCAAGCGGCGGGCTTTGAATATCTCTTGTTCACGTTCGTTTAAAACGCTCATGGCGTTGTTGAGTAAGCTCATGCGCTCGTCATATTCTTGCGCATCGCCAAGGGCGGTTTCTTGGTCTGGTTCATCGTCCACCAGCCAATCTTGCCACTGTGATGCGCCTTCGTCTGAGCGCATGGGTGCGTTCAAGGATGCATCGCCTGTAAGGCGTTGGTTCATGGATACAACGTCTGCCTCAGACACTTTTAGCGTTGTGGCAATTTGTTTGATCTGGTCAGGATGCAACGCGCCATCATCAAGGGCAGCGATTTGACCTTTGATTTTGCGTAGGTTGAAGAATAGGCGTTTTTGGGCGGCGGTGGTGCCGATTTTTACGAGCGACCATGAGCGCAGCACATATTCTTGAATTGATGCGCGGATCCACCACATTGCATAGGTTGCCAGGCGGAAACCCTTATCTGGCTCAAACCGTTTAACCGCCTGCATAAGCCCCACATTGCCTTCTGAAATCACCTCTGAAATTGGCAATCCATATCCGCGATAACCCATGGCAATTTTGGCCACAAGGCGCAGGTGCGACGTGATGAGTTTTTGAGCGGCCTCTGGGTCTTCATGCTCTTTATAGCGCTTGGCGAGCATAAACTCTTCGTTTGGCTCAAGCATTGGGAATTTGCGGATTTCCTGCAAATAGCGCGATAAGCCATTGTCTGAAGACAATGTTGGCAAATTTGTTTGGGCCATTTAGCACCCCCTCATTCCCGTTGCGTGTCGCATCAAACTCAGCCGACACAATTTGATGCTCCATGCTGGACGCACCACATGCAATCAATTTGATTGTTGGACACTATATAGGGCCGATATATGGCATTTCACCCCTTTGAGGGAGAAAAATGTTCAAAAATCGACAAAAGAGCTGAAACTTGGCCTAAGAATCAGCGGTTTGCAAGGTTTTTTCAAGATTTTCCATATCGGTGGGAAAAGGGGAAGAAAAGTGCATCTTGGCGCCAGAAACGGGATGGGCGATGGTCAAATCCACCGCGTGTAGGGCTTGGCGAGTCAAGGATTTGAGTGATTTTTGCACCAACATGGGTAGATTGCGCTCACGGCTTTCAAAACCAATTCCATATGTTGGGTCGCCCAATAGGGCGTGGCCAATGTGGGCCAAATGGACACGGATTTGATGGGTGCGACCTGTTTCGAGCTGACAAGCAATTTTGCTTACTGTCCATGCGTTGCCGCCGAAAGCCATAAGGGTTTTATAATGGGTGACCGCATGGCGGCCATTCTTCTCAACAATCGCCTGCTTGGTGCGGTTGTGTGTCGAGCGACCAATCATTGCATCGATTGTGCCGGCTTCTGGGTCTGGTACTCCCCATACAAAAGCATTGTAGGTACGGCGCAAAGGGCCATTCTTACCGTGGTCTGCAAATTGAGCGGAAAGGGACCTATGCGCCTCGTCGGTTTTGGCCGCAATCATGACGCCGGATGTATCTTTGTCTAAGCGATGCACGATGCCAGGACGTTTTACCCCACCGATGCCTTTAAGGCTGTCGCCGCAATGAAACAGCAGGGCGTTGACCAATGTATCTTTTTCAACGCTAGCGGCGGGATGGACCACCATGCCGGCAGGTTTATCGATGACAATGATCGCATCATCTTCAAACAAAACGTTGAGCGGGATGTCTTGGGGTTCAGGATCTGCGTCAGTTGGTGCGGGTTCGGCAAAACAAAGTTGCTGATCTTGTTTGACGCGGTATTTCGGCTCGCTTATGGTCGCGCCGTCAATTGAAAGCGCACCAGTGCGAATGAGGGCTTGGCATCTTGATCGGGAGTGTCCATCAAGGAGCGAAGCCAAAACAACGTCTAATCGCTTGCCGTGATCTTCGGCGCTGACAAAAAATGTAACCAATTCGCTTTCGGAGCCCATGTGCATGAGTGCTGATAAACCTTTAGATGCTAATGACGAAAACAATGAGCTTACCCCTGAAGTTGAGGCGGTTATAAACCGCGCCCGACGTTCATTTGGCGTGAGTGTTCTCGTCCTCATGGTTG
>NZ_CAKZPW010000410.1:0-7494 GCF_937139385.1 uncultured Maritalea sp.
TGAAATTTAGGCCCGGCTCTTTTTCAACCCGAACGATTTCACCAAAGCGCAATACAATTGCTTGCTGGCGTTCAGTCAACACAAAGATTGACGACATGAACACATAGAAACCAGCAACAATGATTACGGCGAGAATTGCTAAACGATTATTCATGATTAGTTCCCCGCATTCGAGTTAGAGCGCGCATTGATTTCTGGCAGCGGCAGGTATGGGACAACACCTGAACCAGCACCGCTTTCAATGATCACTTTTTCTGAACTGCCGAGCACAGTTTCCATTGTTTCAAGGAACAAACGCTTGCGCGTCACTTCAGGAGCTTTTGCATATTCGTTATAAACCGAAACGAACCGAGCAGCTTCACCTTCAGCTTGCTTAACGATTTGATCTTTATAAGCTGCAGCTTCTTCACGAAGTTGCGCCGCTTGACCGCGTGCCTGGCCCAAACGAGTGTTTGAATATTGGCGCGCTTCTTCTTGGAAACGATCTTCATCCTGTTCAGCACGTTGAACTTCGTCAAATGCATCAGCCACTTCAGTCGGGGGCGCCGCGTCTTCGATTGAAACACGAATAACGTTGATGCCAGTACCATAGCTATCAAGAATGGTTTGCGTGATCGTGCTTACTTCCAAAGCGATTTCCGCACGTTTGTCGCGGAACACGTCTTGTGCAGGCCGACGACCAACCACTTCACGCATCGCGCTTTCAGAAGCGGCCCGAAGCGTACCTTCTGGGTCTTGCACATTGAAAAGATAATCAGACGGATCACCAACGCGCCATAGAACGGAGAAGGCAACATCAACGATGTTTTGATCGCCAGTCAGCATCAAGCCTTCAGCGCTTTGCGAAGACCGAATGCCACGCACCGAACCAATACGAGTTTGGTTTTGCGTTGTATTGACCTTTTCAACCGTCTCAATTGGCCAGAAATGGAAGTGAAGACCTGATTGGGAAAATTCAGCCTTTGGCTTACCGAAAAGCAACTCAACGCCAACTTCTTGCGCTTCAACTGTGTAAACAGCCTGAGAGAACCAGACACCGATCAAAACAACAATAATGCCCAGAATGCCCCATCGGCCACCCGGCACACCACCTTTGAATTGATCGCGCCCTTGCGAAAGAATATCCTCAAGCTTTGGAGGCCCATTAGGACGTCGAGGTCCACCACCACCGCCACCGCCGGGAGATTGGCCCCACGGGCCGCCATTATTATTTTCGTTCCAAGGCATTGGAAACCCTTCGATTAATTTAAACTGTAGTTGTTATATAGGAAAACCGCGCGTTTGGATCAATGTGAACGCGAATTTTATCTTTTTTCGTAAACCGAAATCTCATATTGAGCCGTATCTTTTTCGTGCGGCTCAACTTTGGGCTTTTCAACACAGGCCCAACCATCGTCAATTTGAGGAAAAACAACATCTCCCTCAGGCTCAGCATCAATATGCGTTATATATAGTCGGTCCGCAATCGGCATGGCCAATTTATAAATCTCGCCGCCCCCGATCACCATCACTTCATCTACGCCATCAGCAACAGCAATAGCTTTTGCATGTTCAATTGCTGCATCAAAATCATTGATCACAATGACCCCGTCCGGCTGATAACCCGTTTGACGCGTAACGAGAATATTGGTTCGGCCGGGCAAAGGCTTACCCACGGTCTCAAACTGTTTGCGGCCCATCACCATGGGCTTTCCCATGGTTTGCGCTTTAAAGAATTTGAAATCTGACGGCAAATACCACGGCATTGAGCCATTTGCACCAATAACGTGATTTTTGGGCACTGCAGCAATCAGCGAAATTTTAGGTTCAATCATGGTCATTCTTGTCCAAATACACGAACCATTTTTCGCGTAACTCTTTTTCTAAATCGATATTGTTGTTTTGGGCAAAAAGCAGCAGGTGAGCCAATACATCCGCACATTCGGCCCCCAGATCATCCCTAATTTGGGGGATAGTTTTGCCCTTGGTTCGCCCGCGTCCTGTCAGCCGCAAATATTCAGCGTTTAGTTCGCCAACCTCTTCAACCAATTTCAGCGCATACCAATCGTCGTCGCGCCGGATATCACAGCGCTTCGCATATCTATCGCTGACCAATGCCACCTTTTTTGACAGCGCATCGATGGGAACCCCGCTCATACGGCAATCGGCGCTTTGATCGAAGGATGCGCTTCATATCCATCAAAAGAGAAATCCTCGAACTGGAAATCAAAAATCGATGTGCGTTCCTTGTTCATCAAAAGCGTTGGCAACGGTTTTGGCGAACGGCTAAGCTGCAGCCGCGCTTGTTCAAAATGATTGTGATAAATATGCGCATCGCCAAACGTGTGCACAAATTCGCCAACTTCAAGCCCTGTCACCTGTGCCACCATGTGGGTGAGCAACGCATAAGAAGCGATATTAAATGGCACACCCAAAAAGATGTCCGCTGATCGTTGATAAAGTTGGCAGGACAATTTGCCATCCGCCACAAAGAATTGAAACAAACAATGGCACGGCGGCAGGGCCATATGTTCTATTTCGGCCGGGTTCCACGCGCTTACAATGTGCCGACGTGAATTTGGATTTTCTTTGATCCCCTCGATCAGCCGTTCAATCTGATCAATGGTTTCCCCATCACCAGCCGGCCAAGACCGCCATTGCGATCCGTAAACAGGACCAAGATCACCGTTCTCGTCTGCCCACTCATCCCAAATGCGAACGCCATTTTCTTTGAGATAGGCAATGTTTGTTTCGCCCATCAAAAACCACAACAGCTCGTGAATAATCGACTTGAGGTGAAGCTTTTTGGTGGTGAGCAGCGGAAAACCTTTTTGCAGGTCAAACCGCATTTGATAGCCAAACACGCCGCGCGTGCCCGTGCCCGTGCGATCGCCCCGATCAACACCATTTTCCAAAACGTGACTGAGTAAATTCAAATAGGTCTGCATGAAAGCGACATTAGATGATTCTCAAACCACCGTTGAGTCTTTCCATGATCGACCTACCACTCCGTGACATTTGGCCAAGTCTCAAGCAATTTGGGAAAATTCGTATTCGCCTTTTCAATATGTCCCGGAATATCTTGCTGCCAAATGGACCGCACAGATTTGGAGAAATTGAGGTAAAGCTTGCCCTCATAGATTGTCCAGGCTTCAGGATCGCCCTTTGCCAACGCCCCTTTAGAAGCAGCATATGCACAATAGCCACCATATTGCGGTGCATATTGGCTTGGCGCTGCAAGAAATGCATCAAGATTCTCTTGGCTCGCAAAGCGCCACTCGGCATTCTCGTAGTTGGTCACAAAAGCGCCATCGCCCGGCTTTGCCTCCCCTGCCGAAAAATAAGCAACCGCATCATATCCGCCAATGGCAACACCAGGAAGCAGGCCGGTAAAAAACTTTTCGGCAGAAAACGCTTGGTTTGAGAACAAAATCAAACTGGTTGCCGCAACAGCAGTTGAAATAAAAGCACGTCGATCCATTGACCAATCTCCTATGTCGATCTTCCCCATATTAGCAGGACAAGAACAGCAGTGATCTCAACTGTGCATCACAAATCCGCGAAGAAAAACGGCGCCCTCAGGGCGCCGCGCAATTGCTTTTGTTCGCAAAACGTTTTTTACGAGAATACGGACAATTTGCCTGCTTTTTTGGCGCACAGATAGTAAAACGTCAGACGTTCTTTCATACGATCTGCTTTCATATCCTCAACAACTTCAGCAATAATGGCGTCAAGTTTGTCGTCGCTATCTTTCATGCCGAGTTTCTTTTTCAAGAAATTCTCGCGCACTGTTTTCAACTCTTTCTCATCACTCGCTGCAACAAATGCACTGTCGCGCTTGCTCAGCACCAGACGATACGTCTTAGCCATTTTGTCCACAATTGCCGCATCGGCCTTTGCATCATATTTCTGAATTTCTTCCAAGTGCTTGCTCATCGCCACACTACTCCCTCAAATTTGCCGCCAATGGCCAGATTTATATGGCCCCACCACCCAGACGATTCCACAACAAAATCGGCAAGTAAAGTCATTTAGATGCAAGCTGTGGATTGCATTTTTAGGAATCGCGCCTATATTGAAGGTGCTGGAAACAGCTACGGCGATAAATCGCGATCGTAATAAACCATTCGGACCCGGGGGCGGTACCCGGCGCCTCCACCAAAACATCTGATGCTCTGCTAAAGCACGGATTTTGGGGGCGAAATAGGATCGACGAGGGTGTAAAGGGTTTGCTTTCGCTCGGCATGGTACCACCGCATCGGGCCATTATGATAGTTGCAAATGACAACTTCGCTGAGGCACGTTTGGCTGCGTAATGCGGTTCGACACCTCGAATTGAAGCCCTATACTCCTAGCAGGGTATAGGCGGGGTTCGCAGGTACCTGGCAACAGAAACCTGCACTCAATATTTACTGCATCCCCAGTTTCAGGTACCTATCCGCTTGCAATTGCAACAAATTTAGGGCTGATATGGTCTTGAATTGGATTCGATAAAAAATAGGGAAAAGCGATGTCCGAAGACCTCATTCGCTACGACGTTTTAGCACAAGAAGCACTGCGCGGCGTGGTCCGCAAAGTTCTTACTGAGGTTGGAAAAACCGGGCTCCCCGGCGAACATCACTTCTTCATCTCATTTGTTACAACGGCACCAGGTGTTCGCATTTCAGAAAAATTGCTTAAGCAATATGAAAATGAAATGACCATTGTTTTGCAGAATCAATATTGGGATCTCAAAATCAACGACACCGGTTTTGAAGTTGGATTGTCGTTTGACGGACAGCCTGAATTGCTTGTGGTTCCCTATTCTGCGATTAAAGGCTTCTTTGATCCTTCTGTACAATTTGGCTTACAATTTGACGTTATGGATGAAAATGGTGACGTCACCGCCCCTATCGAAGAAGCTGATGATAGCGACGACGAAGACGACGTGGATCAAGCCAAAGCAAAATCTGGCGATGATGACGACGAAACAGAAAACGTCGTTAGCCTCGATTCGTTCCGCAAAAAGCCTTAGATCATCAAGATGAAAAAGCGATCTCTAACAATTGCAGGGCATCGCACAAGCGTTGCCCTTGAGCAAGAGTTTTGGGATGAAATTGATGCGCTAGCAAAAGTGCAATCGCTAACCCTTTCCCAATTGATCGAGCAAATTGATCAAAACCGTGACACCGAAAATCTTGCCTCTGCTTTGCGTCTAGCCGTGCTCAGATCGCTCAAGCGCCAACAAAACTAATTCCCACCTTCAATAAGATCTATAGGCAGTTGCTGATCTGTAGCGCTTGGGTCAAACGGCGCATTGGGATCAAACAATGCGTCAAGATCAAGCAAGGGCAATGGCTGGTCATCTGGGTTGATGGGCGGAACTTCAACGATACTTGAGTTCGTGTCTTGTTGGATAGCGGCTTCCGCCGCTGCTTTGGCTGCGGCCTCGGCTTTTTTCTTCTGCCGTTCAGCTTCAAGTGCAGCCGCTTTTGCGGCCTCTTCTTTTGCCAATTGCGCAGCTTGTTCTGCCATCCGACGCTGTTGCTCTTCCGCTTGTGCCAGCGCCCTCGCTTCTTGCTCAGCTCTTAGTTTTTCAAGCCGCTCAACTTCCAATTCGAAGGCCTTTACCTGAATTGAATCAACCATTTGTTGAATATCAATTTTATAGATAGGTGCATCTAAGGTACCAGAAATCAAAGCGTCCACCCGCCCGGTGGTTTCATCCAATACTGAGCCATCGCCAATATTTTGGGTTGGGGTAAGCGACCAGCCACTCTCAAGCCCTAAATCCACCAATGCTAAACTCACATCACCAAACAAGCGTGTGCGCTCATCTTCCATTGCCACATTGGAGATCAGCACTTTGCCCGCCGCAAGACTGAAAATACCCTCAAATCCGTTTGACAAATAGGGCGCCCCCTCAAGATCCGCCAAAACCTGCGCCTCAAGCTGTTCAGCCTCTAGTTCAAGCACATTTTCGACCGCATTGATTTTTTCAAAAATCTTGGGATCAAAATTTTCAATTGCGACATCCATGACGGTAAAGCTACCTTCGCCGCCCAACTTCGCCACAACACTGGCAAAATCCTCACCAGCGCCTGAGAACTGAGCGCTACCAGACAGTTGGCCCGACACACGATGCGAAACTGCTGCTGGGAAAATATCGTCCAGCGAAACCCCATCTACTGCAAATCGGCCAGAAACTTGCTTTTGTGCAACCCCGCCATGACAACAAAGAGAAATATCCGCAGTGATTTCCCCCTGGCCACGCGCACCAACAAGGTTGCGAATGCGGTTCTCTGCATTCGTCCAAGAAACATCAAATCCGGCTTCTGTAAGCAACACGCCACCGTTGATCATCAACAATGGTGTTTCAACGTGCAATCGCCCTCTTGTATTCCGGGCATCACCATTTACGCTGAAGGGGCCATCGGGCCAAATTTGCTGCCCGGTTTTCAAGGTCGATGCATTGCCCCCAAGGAATGCGGCAAATGCTTCCACGTCTAGGCGGCCAATGTTTAAATCACCCGTGATCACTTTGACATCGCCAAGTTGGCGCAGCTGCATGGCGCCAGCCACGTCTTCATCACCAGCGCGCAATTGGATGTCTTGCAACTCAATATCGTCAGCGCCAACAAATTTCAAAGTGGCTTTGCCGTTTACAGTTGGAACTTGAAAACTCTCCAGCCCCACCCACGCCGCAAAACCTTCGGTGTCGCTTAATTTCGTTCGAAGTTCACCCGTACCGCGCAACCGATCCAAATCACTCACGATCAGCGATCCTTGATAACCCAGCGCCTCTTCAGCGCTTGAATAGAGGGCGGTCAGTTGTACACTGTTGAAAACTGTTCCTTTGTATTCAACTTCCAACTTGGCGGGAAGCTGATCGTCAAAAGAAGCGCTCTCAATGCCCAATTGCGAGAAAAGCGAGTTCGCAGAAGGAGCATTTATCTCAAATGAGCCAATTGTTGGCGACGTAAATGCGCCGGTTAATCCCGCGCTAAGCGCCACATCAGCATTCATGCTCAACTCGCCTGCACTGCTGGTCAAAATCAGTTTTTGCTCATTCGCACTGCCCGGCTCGGTCAATTCAAAGTCAAATCGGGCGGGACGGTTTGCAGAAAAGATACGCTCGATAGAGGGATGTAACTTAGGTAGCGGCAAGACGCTCCAGAGGGCGCCAATGTCGGCCTGTGGCTGAAAATCCGTGCGCAATGCGCCACTTAAGCGCGGTTGGTTGAGCGGCTGCGTAAGGCGGGCGCGATTGCTGGCGAGATGGTTTTGCCCGCGGGCGGCGCTTTGGCTGGGTATTATGCGCTGTCATACATGGTCGCCCCGAAAGGCTGGCTTTGCTTGGCGCCTGTTGCGGTCGCGCCCGATTGGCAGGCGCGCGGGCTTGGCAAGCGAATGATGGGACAACTGGCGGCATGGGCCGAGGCGACGCGCGCCGAGATCGTGGTGCTGGGGCGGGCCGATCTTTATGAGAGCGTTGGATTTTCGCGCGCCAAAGCGGCGCGATTTGAGACGCCCTAT
>NZ_CAKZPW010000411.1:0-7492 GCF_937139385.1 uncultured Maritalea sp.
TGCTGCGCAAGGAGATCGCTGAACACAAGCTTTATGCCGCCAACCATTACGCCACCAAAGATGGAGTGAACCAAGAACTTGAAAAATTCCGACAGTCCATTGATCGTTTGATTGATCGGATCGATCGGGCTTTAGAGAAGTAGCGGAGTAGGCGGCGTTGGTGCTCCGCCGACGCGAATTATTGTTTCATATCTAAGTTTACACAAACTGTATGTGGTACATCTTGCGCTGCTGACCAGACGGTAAAACGCAGTATCGCTCGTTCAAGATCAACTCTTGAGCGAGCGGTGGCAGATAGCCCGCTTGCTCCTGCAGCTTGCAAGGTTAGGTATTCCGAATATGCCTGTGACATCAGATCCGCACCAGTATCAGTTTGCAGGTTTAGCAATTCGTCGACGGTTTCCAGTAGTGCTAAAAACTCTCCTGCGGCCTTGGGAAACTTCAAAATTGCACAGCTGTTGAAGTGAGCCAAATTATGTTCAGTATCGCAGGTGGTTGACCCGTAACTGTGGCCTAACGAGCCAGCTTCCCAATATCCATCATCATCGTAAATGGTTCCAAATTGCTTGAGAATTGGACGAATTTCATCCTTAAAGTTCGCACAATTCAATCTGTTCTCGGCCGTTCGTGCTGGCAATGTCGATGTTGCGAGAATTACAATAAGAAGCAAAATTATACGCATTAAGAACACCCCTGAATTTGATTTTTATCACTACTTATTCAACAGCTTCAACAATTCCCGTTGGGCCAACACTCCAAGCATCTGTCTTGACGCTTGTTTGCTGAGCTTAATCTTGCCGCGTTCTGCATCATGAATGGTCTTATGGCGTGTATTGTCAACACCACCAATGCCAATCAGTTTGCCAAATTGCGCGCGCGCCATCGGCTTCCCGTCAAAGCCTAACGCCTCACGCGCTTGAGTAATAATATCTCCTTGAAACTGCACTTCTTCGCGCATGCGGCCAGTATAAAGCTTGGCCAATAGTGCGTTCTCAAACCAACCACTTGGTTCCGGAAGTTTGGCCAACCACGTTTTGGCTGCGCTGATATCGTCAAGCGCCGGCGCGTCCTTCACCGTGCGCAAACGGGCAAGCAGATCATCATCGCTTTGCTCACTGTAAATGGCAGGAATAACGCCATCAGGCAAAACTGCTATTGCTACAGGCATCTTCATTCTCCTTTGATGAAGTGGGGCGGCATTGCCGCCCCGTTCTGTTACTCGATGATCTCAGCTTGACCGTCTATCGAAACAAACACTGCCAACTGATCGGTGATGGCCAAAACGTCCTTTGCAATGGCGATCAACAAGTCTGCATCGGCTGATTTGTCTTTTGTCGCTGCTGAAAAGATGATTGTTACAGGCTCTTTAAACAGGGTGCCATCGTTGCTTACCCATCCGCCTTCAGCGTCGATTGCTGTATAGCCACCAAACACATTGCAAAAGTTTGCTTTTACGCCATCGGTGACTGCAGCAAGGCTTTCGCCTGAGTTGTTTTGTTTGGGGATAATGATCTCGACTTTGTTCATCAACTTTCTCCTTTGTGTGGGAACCCAATCCCTTTGTTGATAGAATTACATTAGGGGTAAATACCCCTAATGTAAAGGGCTTTTTGCCAATTTACTAAGATAAAAATTTATTTTGTTTATGATTTGTTCTCATGATAATTAGCGAATATGAGAGCAAGCACAAAGACATTGTTGGAGGCGAGGCGGGTTGGCCTGCAGCTGGTGGCTGTGTGCCACAATATGAATTGCCGAAAGTCGCAGGCTGTGGATCTCGATTCGGTTATTTCATATGTTGGTGCGCAACACGAAATGCTGCCGGTTCTGAATGTTCGTCACTTCAGTGAGCGGATGGTCTGCCCGCACTGCAATCATCGCGGCATGTTTGTTTGGCCGGTGGTAAATGATGATGCGGAACCAAACTTAGAAGACGCTTTGTTCTCAATCAAAGAGTGGGAAAAAGGTGGTAAAGTGACAAGCATTTGCGAAACCACAAGTTTCAAAGTTGCCATTGCAGCCTATGCGGCTGCGCTCTTGGAAAACCCCAATAAACACATTACCCTGCAAGAACGTGCACGGGTTTTGAGAGATTCTAAGATTAAAGAGGTGGGTTAGAGTTCCAATTCTTCATTTTCGCGATACCTATTGTGATACCTATTGTGATACAAAATCAATGTGAGTTGAATTAAGTAACTGAAATATATAGCATTGATGCGGATTTCGAAGCGCGCTACCCGCTCCATTTACCTTTTTCAATATGTTTAAATTTCACAAGTGATCGCCTAGATTTCGTACAGTTTTCTTTGGCGGCTGGTGTGCGTTTGACCCTTTCATTCATTTGTGAACTAATGACTTTTGCGCCAATTGCTGGTGCAAGGCTGTGATTTGCTTCGCATTTTGGAAGTAGAAACGCGTTACTTATGTGTTTTTGGGAGCGTACTTTAAGTGTTGGAACATGATCGTCACGCAGCCCTTGAAGTTATGGACCGTATTCTGTCCATTTCCACAAAACTCACTAAATCTGAACGGCTGGCACTTGTTAGCCATCCGAGTGCTACTGAGAATTGCGAAGAAGAAGTGGGGCTGCATTTGCGGAACGATGGAACTTTTAGCCAAGCGGCTTCGGCGCAAGGCAAATATGGGGAGAATTTTGTTTCAGACTATGCAATTGCCGCATGTTTTTTTGCGCGATTTGACGAATCCATCACGCCCGCAGAACTTGATTTGTTGAAAAACCTGTTGTGTGGCGCCAGTTTGCGTCGAGCAAGCCAAGACGACGGTCGATCCTATCAAACGAAACGCAACCAATTGGCCGCTTTGCGCTCGAAAGCGCAAGTTAGTTCACAGGCCGAGCTTTTGCAGATTGTTTCTGTCTTGCTGACGAGTTTGGTGAATTCAGGACAAGACAGCGCTGAAGATCCTGTGTCGCGTCTCAAGTCACTGCTTGATCAATATTATCAACCCCACGCCCGATTGCACCGTACAACATTCGAAAGCGGGCGAGAGCTATTGGTTGCGGACTTAGGACCGCTGGATGGGCAGCCTTGTTTTTTGATGCACCCAAGTGTCGAGCCTCTGGTGCCATTGCCCAATCGGGCGGATTTCTTAGAAAGTGCGAACATTCGTGTACTCATCCCACTACGTCCAGGTTTTTTTGGCCGACCATTGGATAAGACACATCCAGAGATGTCGTTAAGCGATTTTGTGGATGATTGTTTTATGTTTTTGACCTCTTTTGGTCTAACAAGTTTGCCTATTGTCTCGATTACAGCTGGTGGAATGTCAGCGATGTTGTTGGCCGACCGGCTAGGTGAAAGCTGCGAGCAGCTTTTAATGTGCTCTCCGCAATATTTTGCGCGTTCACCTCGGCCCGCAAAATCATCATATTCCGGGCATTGGGCGCAGTTGATTGGCCGCTTTCAGTGGCTTTTGTTTCCTGTATTTAACACGCTTGCTCCGCTGTTGTTAAATGAGGAATTCGCGCGAAAAATTTGGTTGAAGACTTATGAGAACAGTCCGGACGACATCAAGCATGTATTGTCGATTGTTAGGTCCGATTGGGCACCAGACTTTGCACGTGCAATGATCGATTGCAATTTAGGCGGCGTGGAAGCCGATTTGCTTGTGATGGCAGGCGATTGGGTGGACAGCCTTGGGGCGCTGAAGTGTCGGACAATGGTGTATTATGGAGAGACTGACCCATTCTCTGACCATGAATACACAAAAGGCCGCCTTGAAGCTGTAGGTGTTGAGGTTAGAATTGTGCCAGGATTTGGCCAAAATTCATTTCTCAACCGACCCGATGTCTTGTTCGACCACTTGGCGGGTCATTCGCCAATTGTTTAGTCAATACAGTTGGCCCGGATCGAGTAATTGGTGGGGAAGGCAAATGCCACCCCGCACCAGTTTTCATATGAATTGCGATTAGCGTTTGAATGTTAAAACGGTGTTGGAGCCGAATTTGGTTTTGGCGAACCCTTTGCTACGTTTCGCATTCTCTTCAGTTGAACAGGGGGCGTCTTTGTCTACTGGCTTTTTGTCACAAGTGGTTGTCGTGCCTCCATGTGAACAGCTGTAGGTCTTTTTCCCATTTTTGGTTTTACCGCCGTCCAACATGCAGTTTTCGAACAATTGACCGTTATCAAAGGTGATTTCTGGTGGTTCGTTGTCCGCTGCCTGCGCAATTGAGCCTGCAGACATAGAAAGTGCGAAGCCTAAAACGATGGCTAAGAGTGTGTTTTTGATGTTCATGATAAATCCCCAATATGGTGTGTGGTTGTTGATGTGAACAACTCTAGCGCCGCGGTTGTGACTGGTTCTCGAACGGGCTGTTCATGTTGAGTTCATTGGGGGCAAGGGGATGTTTTGAAAGCGTTGCCCACTCTTAACCTATTAAAAACCATGCCAATTAGCGCCGCATTCAACTCTGCTTGCTACTTTGGAGGTCTGTAGTTCGGGGAACTTTTGTATGGCTGCTCCACAGCGCGGTTTCAAATTCAATCTAGCCATAGGCATCTATGTGCTTTGTGCCGCCATTGTGGTTGGGTTTGCTGGTTCTAATTTTTACGTTTTGAATGCCGCAGGTGATGTCGCCAATCAAGTTCAGTTCAATGCTGAAGCCAATCTTGTTTCAAAAGAAGTGAAGCTTCAGCTGCAAGGGTTGGCGAGCGATCAAGCAGAGATTTCTTTTTTGGACGAAACTGTGTTCGAGCTTTATCGGCGCGAAATTGACCTTGAGTATGTGCAAGAAGAAATAGCTGAGGACAGTTGGCTTGAGCATGAGTTTGAGCACGTCATCATCGTTGACGAGCAAGGCAATCCACAAATAACGATTTTTAGGGACCAGTTGATGGAGCCCAGAGATGGCCTAGAGAATATCGTTGCAAATTTTGATTTGATTCAACGCGCGCGTACAAAATATTTTGCAAATCGCAAAGTGCGCGGAAAAGGATTTGTGCCGATTGGTGACCCGGTTTGGTCAAATAATGCGATTTATGCTGCCGATTATCGCATGGTTGAAGGGCAGCTTGGCATGGCCGTTGCTCAGGCAATCGTGCCTGACATTTTGGAGGTTTTACCAGATGGGAACCCCAAGATTCTTTTCATTTTCCGCCCGCTAAACAAATTCGCATTTGGCCAGGTTAGAGAGCAATTGGGGCTTTCACGTTTTTCCATTGTGGCGCAAAAAGATGCAAACCCTGAATTAGATCAGATGGTTATTGGCGGTGTCGGAAGTGCAAAAATCTCTGCGGTCTGGGAGGCTACTAAACCTTCCGCTCACATTTGGGAGAAAGCCTTGCCGTTTCTGGCTGGCCTGTTGGCTCTAATCACGGTTGGGCTTGGGTTCATTGGGTACCGCTATAGCAAGATCGTCACTCGCATTCAGGTCAGCGAAGAGCGCAATCGCTTCATGGCTGAACATGATGCTCTTACTGGTTTGCCAAACCGTCTGCAGTTTGACAATGAGTTGGACAATATCATCGCTAAAGCCGAATTGAACCGATGTGCAATCATCTGCACGGATTTGGACAAATTCAAAGACGTCAATGACACTTATGGTCACCAAGCAGGTGACGCTGTTATCAAAACGGTTGCTCAGCGCATCGCAAACGTTGTCGGCGATAAAGGAATGGCAGCACGGGTTGGTGGCGATGAGTTCATCATCTTGCTGCGCGATGGGTTGGATGAAGAAAGCGTCATGATGTTGTGCGACAACATCATCGAGACGGTGTGCGAAGAAGTGGTGTTTGACAACGGTTCAGCAGAAGTTGGCGCGAGTATTGGTGTGGCCTGGTGGCCTGACGATGCGCTTACAGCGAAGTCTGTGATCCGCAGTGCTGATCAGGCGCTTTATCGTGCTAAAGAGCTTGGGCGCGGCCAAACGGTGCGGGCGCTGGCGCCCAATGAGACGCCCGAGCGTCGCCACAACACCGATCGTCGTAAGTCTATCTAAGGTTTGAACCGATTGGCGATGCCACGCATTGCGTTTGCATATGCGGTGACATCAATGCCCACAGCAACAAATGATGCACCTAAGTCCAAACATTTATTGGCAAATACCTCGTCGAGCGTCAATATGCCAGCAGCCTTGTTAGACGCTGCGATTTTGGAAATGGCATCCGTAATTGCTCTAACGACGACATCTTCCTTGGGTTTGCCCAAATAACCCATGTCTGCTGCCAAATCTGCGGGGCCGATAAAGACACCATCGATACCATCGACCTCAAGAATTTTGTCAAGTGAATCAAGTCCAGCCTGGCTTTCTATTTGAATTAAAAGGCAAATTTCTTCACCTGCTGTGGTAAGGTAGTCTGGAATGCCGCCAAAATTTGAAGCGCGGGCGAGGGATGCGCCGACGCCGCGCACGCCTTTTGGGGGATAGTGGCAGGCGGCAACCAGCTCTTTTGCTTGCTTTGCGCTTTCAACCATGGGGATAAGAATTGTCTGCGCTCCAGCGTCTAAATATTGTTTGATCATCCATGTTTCGCCGATTGGCAATCTGACGGCTGGGGACGAATTGGATTTTTCGATCACCTGCACTTGTTTAAGGATGGATCGTAGGTCGTTGGGCGCGTGTTCTCCATCGACTAAAAGCCAATCAAATCCGGCACTTGCGGCGATTTCCGCGCAATATGAATCGGCAAGCCCGAGCCAGCAGCCAATTTGTTTGTCCCCGTTTTTGAGGGCTTGTTTGAACTTGTTTTTTGGAGCTGGCATAGGTTTGATCCTGAAAGTTAGAAGGTGCAGCTGACGTGTCCAAAGGGGCCGAAATCGGCATATATATGGTCGCCAAACTCGGTTTCCACCGGGCGAATAAATGAGCCGGAAAGGACCACGTCACCCGCGCTAATCGATTGATTATACTGGGCTAAACGATTGGCCAGCCAGACAATGCCCATAATGGGATCATTAAGAACGCCCGCGCCTAGACCTGTTTCTTCAACCTCGTCGTTTTTGGTGACGATAGCCCCAACCCAACGTAAGTCGAAGGCGCTTATTTGATGTTTTTGGGTGCCCAAAACTATCCCCGCGTTGGCTGCATTGTCTGCGATGGTGTCAAAGATTTTGCGGCTTATCCCCGTTTTGGCATCCTGTCGAACGATACGTGTGTCCAGGATTTCCAGCGATGGGCAGACATAGTCTGTGGCCGCAATCACCTGTTCGCGGGTGATGTTTGGCCCGGAAATCGGGGCTTTCATCACAAAGGCAATCTCGGCTTCGATGCGTGGTTGAATGAAGCGGTCACGCGGTATTTGGGCACTATCTTCAAAAAACATATCCTCGAACAATATGCCGCTATCTGGAATGTCGATGCCCAATGCGGATTGCATGGCTTTTGAAGTCAGCCCAATTTTCCATCCGCGCTGTTTGCCGCCAATTTCGCGCTTCTTATCCACGTAGGCAGCTTGGCCAGCCTAGGCGTCATCCATGTTCATTTCAGGGTGGGCGAGGGAGATCAATCCCATCTGCTGGCGGGGCTTTTCTGCTG
>NZ_CAKZPW010000412.1:0-4007 GCF_937139385.1 uncultured Maritalea sp.
TGAGTGGAATCAAGTTGATGTCGGGTGCTTCGCCTGGGTTGATGCGCCTGATTCTCAAGTGCTTGCCTTTGTGGGTCGAGTGATTGTTTTCGTTTGCTGGCTCAACAATTCTTCAAAGGGTTGCACTGCCGTGCCAAGGTCTTCCAACAGGCTATTGATACGGAGACGAAAAAGCCGGTAAGCCACCAAGGCCGGAATTGCAACAATCAAACCAAATACTGTTGTGATCGTCGTCAAAAGAACAGGGCGCAACCGCTGTGACGCGGTCATCAAAGACGCACTGATCGGATCCGCTCCTTCGTGTCGGAACCGATTGTAGGTGTCGATCAACACAATAGAGTTGTTCACCACAATCCCAGCAAGCGAAACAATGCCCACGCCTGTCATAATGGCAGAGAACGCCTGTCCGGTGATCAACATGCCCAACAATACACCGGCCACAGACATCACCACTGTCGATAGCGTGATGGCCACTTGGTAGAAGCTGTTGAACTGCGTCAGCAAGATCAGGAACATCAAGAACATCGCAGCGCCACCAGCTTGCATCATAAATGCATTGGTTTCGTTGGTCTGTTCATCCGCTCCGGCATATTCAAATTCAACACCAGCGGGCCAGGTCTGCGCGCTGATCCAAGTTTTCAGCTCTTCAACCTTTTCGGCGGCCATTACCGGGGTGCCATCTTCCTTTTCACCCGATACATTGGCACGAACGCCCATTGTATACTGAGAGTCACGGCGAGAAATGGAAGCCACTTTTGGCACCGCTTCACGCGTGATGAAGTTGGACACAGGAACAAGCCCGGCGTTCGTGATGATTCTTAGTGAATCAAGCGCCTCAAAACTACGCTGCTCTTTTGGCAGACGAACGCGAATATCCAATTCGTCAATCGCATCATCTGGACGATATGTGCCAATTGCAACACCAGAGGTGACCAGCTGCACATATGGGCTTAGGTCACGAACACCAATGCCATAGAGTGCTGCCATTTCGCGGTTCACATTGATCTTCCAATCAATACCGGGCAGGGGACGACCATCTTCAACTTCGATCATATTGCCAAGATCGTTTTCCACGTAATTGCGGATTTTCGCAACGGTTGGTGCCAAGTCATCATAAGACTGGGCAGTCACCCGCATGCTCAGATCTTTGCCTGTTGGAGGACCTTCTTCAGCTTCAAGCAGTTCAACGCCCACACCTTTGATGTCTTTGATGTTTTCGCGAATGTCTGCAAAAATTTCTGTCGCATAACGTCGATCAGAAAAGGGTTCAAACTCCAGTTGCAGGTTGCCAAGTGTATCAGGAGGAGGCGATGAAACAGCACCGGTGCTGCCAAAATTCATCACCACTTCTTTGATGCCTTTAACCTTGAGTACTTCGGTTTCAACCTCGATCAACAAGTCGCGGATTTCAATTGGCGAGTAGTTGCCTCGTCCAGTTACCGCCACTGTGGCATACTCAGGTTCAATTGAAGGAAACGCTTCAACGCCTGTACTGTTTTGACCAAAGTACATGAAAATGCCAACGATCATGCCAACACCAACAACGAGCACCATGATCGGGCGACGAATGATGGCGTTCAAGAAGCGGACATATCCGCCAGTAAATCCTGGTACGGTTTTGGGATCAAAATTGTCACGTCCAGAAAGGGCTTGCGCCGCAAGCATTTCTTTTTCGCTGACTTTCTTGCGTGCCAAAAGGCCACCAAGCACCGGCAAAAACACCATGGCCGTAATCAAAGACGCAATCAGCGTGATGATCACCATGATGGGCAAATAGCTCATGAATTTACCGATAATCCCCGGCCACAATAGCATGGGCAAAAACGCCGCGAGTGTGGTGCCCGTGGAGGAAACAATTGGCCAGAACATGAGTTTTGCAGCGCGAATGAAGGCTTCGCGCCGTTCCATGCCCTCAGAAATCTTTCGGTCGGCATATTCAACAATAACAATGGCACCATCCACCAGCATCCCAACAGTCAACACAAGGCCGAACATGATCATCATGTTCACCGTCATGCCGATGAGTTGTAGGAATAAGAAGGCCATCATGAACGATGTTGGAATCGCAAACCCGATCATAAGGGCAGGGCGGATGCCAAGCATTGCAATGGTCACAATCATCACCAGCGCAACCGCGGTCAAAACAGCTGATTGCAAAGAGCCCAGCATATCTTCAGCCGGTTTCGCTTGGTCAATCATAACGCTGGTTTTAATGGCCGGATTGCGCTCCGAAGCGGTTTCGTCGACCAATTTACGCACGCTATCTGACATATCAATAACGTTGGAGCCCAAACGCTTGAATACACCTAGAATAACAGCTGGTTGCCCATTCACACGTGTGTAGGTATTTGCGTCTTTAAACGTACGCTGAATAGTGGCCACATCACCAAAGGTGACATTTGTGCTGCCATCGGTTTTAAGCGGCAGATTATAAACGTCTGACGCGCTTTCAATAAGGCCCGGGACCTCGATGGCAAATTTGCCTTGCCCAGTGTCCAGCGTGCCAGCAGG
The DNA here is from genome assembly GCF_937139385.1 of uncultured Maritalea sp. NCBI lineage: Bacteria > Pseudomonadati > Pseudomonadota > Alphaproteobacteria > Hyphomicrobiales > Devosiaceae > Maritalea > uncultured Maritalea sp. Next base: position 2,512 of record NZ_CAKZPW010000412.1, read on the forward strand.
CACCACCAAGTTGTTGCGCGCTAGCGCATCAAACAGTTGGTTTGTGGTCAAATTGTAGGATTCGAGTTTGTTCAAATCAACAATAATGTCCAGAACTTCTTCACGGTTGCCGGACATATCAACTGTACGAACAGAAGAAATGCCTTCAAGCTGATCCTGCAATTTACGCGCCGTTTGAGAGAGTGCACGTTCAGGAACATCGCCGTACAGTGCAACAGTAACAGTTGGGAAATCGCTGATCGAGACTTCGTTGACCGTTGGCTCATTTGCATCATCTGGCAATTGAGATTTGGCGCGGTCAACTTTTTCACGCACATCAGAAATGGCCTGATCTTTATCGAAATTGATATCAAATTCCAAGAAGATCGATGCATGACCCGTCGACGAAGTGGAGGTCATGGCCTTCAACCCATCAAGGTTGCGCAATTCCGTTTCCATAGGGCGCGCGAGCAAGCGCTCCGCATCACCAGGCGAAACGCCGGTTTGCGATATTGAAACGTACAAGTAAGGAATATCAATGGCTGGTTGCCCTTCTTTTGGCAACGAAATGTAGGCGGAAATACCCGCCAACAACAGCACGATCATAATCGTAATGACGGATTTTGGCCGCCTTAGTATATTTTCCAGAGCACCAATCATGATGTTTTCTCGTCGCTGATATTGTCAGCAACGACCTTTTGTCCAGCGATTACATATTCCTGCCCAAAAGTGATAATTTCCACATTTCCGGGAAGGCCGGTCACCCAAATACCCTTTGTTGTGTCACGTACGATTTGTATAGCGTGAAACACAACAGTGCCGTCCAACACAGCGCGAACGCCGATTGTACCCTCACTGTCCAAAGTAAGTACTGATTGAGGCACAAGATGTGCCTTAACTGTGCCCAGAACTGCAGTCGCTTCTGCGGTCAGCCCAGCACGAATTGCATAATCATCGTTCGGAATTTTCACTTCCACTGGGAAGGCCCGAGTGGCGGTGTTGGATGTAGGGGACACATAGCTCAATGTGCCCACCACTTCTTGTCCGGTGATGGTTTTTACAGTCACTGGCAATCCAATGGCGGCCTCGTTGATCCGTGCCTCAGGAATATCGCCAGAAAATAGAATTGGGTTCATTTGTACAAGGGTCACACAAGCCGCGCCTGCGCTCAGCATATCGCCGGGCTGGGCGATTGGGTCCTGTACAATACCTGCAACCTCAGAATAGATCACAGTGCGTTCAAGTTCCGCCTGTGCACCATCAACAGCTGCACGGGCAGCTTCAAGCGCCGCTTCAAATTGTCGACCAGAATTTGCTGGTGAAAGGCCTTTTTCTCGAAGTGTCTTGTTGGAGGAATAATCGAGTTCAGCTTTCGCCAATGAGGCTTTGGCTTGTGCCAATTGCGCTTTGCGGGTTCCCTCATCAATTTCGCACAACAGATCGCCAGCCTTAACGTGATCACCTTTGTTCACATGCCGTGTTTTCAAGATACCCGGAGTTTCGGCTCTAATGGACAC
>NZ_CAKZPW010000413.1:0-3191 GCF_937139385.1 uncultured Maritalea sp.
TATCCGCGCCGTCGAGCAGGTCGGCGGCTTCGGCATGGGTTTCCGCCACCACCACACGGCGTTTTTCAAAGGCACGTCGGCCATTTTTCAACGTATGTGCAACATCCGCCAATGGCTGTTCAGGATGCGCGCGCAGATGTGCGGCAAGGGCAGAGCCGCCGGGCAGAATAAAGCTGCGCAAGGGGGCGACCGATTGGGTCATGGCGTCGATTTCGTTTTCCAGACGGGTCACTTGCGCGTCTGCCACCCGCAACGGCGGGTATTCACCTGATATGAAACTGGTTTGCGAACGTTTTGAAATAGTAGAAACGTTCGAACAAGAGATAACAAAAGAGTAGACCGATGAAATTCACAATTGATTGGCTCAAAGATCATCTGGACACAAAAGCGTCGAACGATGAGATCATTGAAACCCTCACCATGATCGGCCTTGAGGTCGAAGAGGTTGAAGACCAAGCCAAAGTGCTGAACGACTTTACGGTCTGCGAAGTAATCAGCGCCGAAAAGCATCCGAATGCTGATAAGTTGCGGGTGTGTTTGGTCAATACTGGATCTGGTGAACCAGTGAAAGTCGTGTGCGGCGCACCAAACGCACGCACTGGACTTAAGGGCGTTTTTGCAGCGGTTGGTACCTATGTGCCGGGCGTTGATTTCACTTTGACCAAAGGCAATATTCGCGGTGAAGAAAGCAATGGCATGTTGTGTTCTGAGCGTGAGCTAATGCTCTCGGACGAACACGACGGCATTATCGATCTGCCAGAAGATGCACCAGTTGGCACCAAATATGTCGACTACGCAGGTATTGATGATGTTGTTGTTGATATTGCGATTACCCCAAACCGTGGCGACGCGACGGGTGTTTATGGCATTGCGCGCGACTTGGCTGCAGCAGGTATTGGCGAGCTAAAAGACGGTGCCGTTAAATCAGTACCTGCTACATTGGCGGGCCCGGGCGATGTTTCAGTCGATTTTCGTTTTGGCGAAGACGAGCCACAAGCTTGTAAAATGTTTGCAGGTCGATTGTTTAAGGGCGTCAAAAACGGTCCATCTCCTGAATGGTTGCAAAAGCGCCTGATCGCGGTTGGCCTTCGTCCCATTAATGCGCTGGCAGATATTACCAATTATATTTCCTATGATCGGGGGCGCCCACTACACGCCTATGATGCCGACAAAATTAGCGGCCAGTTTCATGCACGAAATGCTAAGAGTGGCGAAGAGATTGTTGCGCTTGACGGTAAGACCTATCAACTCGATGAAACCATGTGCATTTTGGCCGATGACAATGGACCGCTTTGTATCGGCGGTATCATGGGTGGTGAGGAAAGCGGCTGTACAGCTGAAACCACGAACATATTTATGGAATGCGCATGGTGGGAGCCATTGTTGATTGCACAAACCGGACGCAAAACTGGCATTGTTTCGGACGCCCGCTACCGGTTGGAGCGTCATGCTGATCCAGAGTTTGTTAACCCAGGCCTAGAGCTGGCCACCAAAATGATCTTAGAGATTTGCGGCGGCGAAGTGCATGAGCCTGTTGTTACTGGCGAAGTGCGTTCACCTGAAAAAATTATCGATTTTCCATTGGCTGAAATCACTCGCCTGACCGGCCTTAAAGTGCCGTTTGCCGAAGCTAAGGCAATTCTATCTCGCCTTGGATTTTGGGTCGCGGGATCGGGCGATACAGTGAAGGTCAATGTGCCGTCATTCCGTCCAGACATCGAAGGTAAAGCGGACATTGTCGAAGAGGTTATGCGCATTGTTGGCGTAGATAAAGTGCCGGTTGATCCTCTGCCGCGCTTGTCAGGTGTCGCACCAAAAATGCTGACAACGATCCAAAACCGACGCCGTCTTGCACGTCGCACCTTGGCGGCGCGAGGGTTCCACGAAGCGGTAACATGGTCTTTCATTTCGGAAAAAGAAGCGACTCTGTTTGGCGGTGGCGTTGACGAGTTGAAACTTGAAAACCCAATCGCGTCGGACCTAACAGACATGCGTCCGTCTTTGTTGCCCGGCCTGTTGGCGGCTGTGGGGCGAAATGCAAACCGTGGCTTTGCGGATGTATCTTTGTTTGAAGTTGGCCAAGTGTTTAAAAACGACAACATCGACGGTCAATTGAACTATGCAACAGGCGTTAGATCTGGCACCGCCAAATTCGCCCAAGTGGGGCGTGATTGGCAAGGTAAAGCAAATAAAGTCGATGTTTTTGATGTCAAAGCCGATGCGCTCGCAGCGCTTGATGCATTGGGCATGGACGTTAACAACGTGCAAGTGGTCGCAGAACCAGCCGATTGGGCGCATCCCGGCCGCGCAGGGCGTCTGCAACTTGGCCCCAAAATGATTTTGGGTTGGTTTGGCGAATTGCACCCCGCGCTTATCACCGAACTGGATTTGTCGGGCCCAATTGTGGCGTTCGAATTGAACCTTGACGCCATCCCGGCTCCGCGCAAAAAAGCTAGCAAAGCCAAAGGTGCGTTGGAAATTTCCGACCTGCAACCAGTCCGCAGAGACTTTGCGTTCTTGGTCGACGGTGCCGTTGAAGCCAACAAATTTGTTAAAGCCGCAAACTCTGCGGACAAAAAGCTCATTCAATCAACAACGATTTTCGATGTGTTTGAAGGTGAACATATTGGCGAGGGTAAAAAATCTGTCGCGATTGAAGTCACACTTCAGCCGCGCCAAAAAACACTTACCGATGAAGACATTGAAGCCGTTAGCAAAAAGATTATTTCGGCCGTTGAAAAAGCGACTGGAGCCGCGCTGCGCGGATAGCAACATGAGAATAGGAAAAACAGCGCGCGAACACCCAACCTTGGCATTGGTGCTGTTTTTCCTACTTGTTCTTATGGGACCGTTGGGCTCTATAAGCGCTACACTCGTGCAACTTGTTTTGCTGATCAGCATACCGTTCGTTTTTCGAGAAGTGCGGTTTGCCGAAATTCTGCGACAACCGTTGATTGCGACCTTTTTTGCGACCTATTTTGCCCTCGCATTGGCGTTTATCGCCGCTACGGGTGATCCGGTTGCCGGACTTCATTCCATCAACTTCTTGGCCGTTTTGCTCGCGGCCCCTTTGTTTGTGCTTGGCCGCAAACTCGAACACCGCGATCTTTGGCAACTGGTTTCGGGTTTTGCTCTATTGGGGCTGTTGGTAACGCTTGCACTTGTGCTGTTTCAAACAACAGCATTGGGAT
>NZ_CAKZPW010000414.1:0-4369 GCF_937139385.1 uncultured Maritalea sp.
GAACTGGGAGGGATACAACACCGATGGCAAGTCGCTGATGCCGGTCCTCGCGGGCACGGAAGATCACGTTCGGTCGCACATCTTCACTTACAACTTTTCGTTCCGATTCAACCCAGAAGACACCTGCTGGATCTTGTCCGACCCCGGGCGTGAAGCGGTCCGGAACAAAAAGGGCTACAAGCTCATCCGATCCTTGCACGACCCGGATGAGCTGTACGATCTGATCGAAGACCCTCTGGAGCTGAACAACTTGATCCCGATCATGCCCGCTCCACCCTGCGCATGGTCAATGTGATCGTAAAAGTCAGCTAACGCGGCTCACCACCCTTCACTAAATTGTGGATCACGCATACTTCACGCCCTTTGCGATTGACGCCAAGGGTTTGCGGCCTATTAGTGCGCAAAACGAACATTTTGTTGTGGACCAAACATGCAGCACGCGCAAACACTTGAGACAATTCACCGGCTCACCCATCGGCATTGGATGAAGAGCGCTGGGGCGCTGGGTTTAAGCTACTCTGAATTTGAATATCTAAGTGCAATCTACGAACAAGCCGTGTTGAGTGAAACAACCGACCACCACGGTCAACACCTGCATGACATTGTTACCGCCATGGGCGTCAATAAAGCTTCGGCCAGCGCCATGATGGACAAACTTGAAAAACGCAAATTGGTTCGCGTGAAACCCTGTAAGCGCGACGCACGCGCGAAGCACTTTTTGCTGAGCAAAAAGGGTGAAGAACTGCGGGTTATCGGCAAATCAGCTGATGAGCAGTTAGCCAGCGTACTTGAGGCGGACATACTGGCCATCTTGAGCCCTGCACCTGTTCAAACAGTCGCAGCGTTAGAGCATATGCCAGATGCGCCAAAAGAGGAAAAGAAACCGCGTGCGAAGAAAAAGGCTGAGCCAAAACCAAAAGAGCCCGCCGAACAAGCCGACGCGCTCCCGCAGCTAAGCTTGTTTGGCTAGTTGAAACCTAGATTTTGTGGATCATCTCCACCATATGGTCGACCGCCGGAAATGGGGATGTCTTTTTCCACTTTCTCAAAGGTGATGTTGCGGAATTTTGCGGTGCCTTTTCCCGACAACATAAGCCCAAAGTTGACTAAGTCTGCGCCACTGGGGACATCTAAAACCAGCTCTAATAGTGTCCAATCGTTTGTGCCCTCAAGGGCGCGATAAGGCGGTACATCCACCATATTGTCGAACGCCAATGTGCTTCTGGGTTTACCATCCACACGAATCCACAAGCTAGCCGGACCGCTTTCAATTGTCGCGACTTCGGCTGTCAGCTTCACATGAAAGTCCAAATAGGTTTTGGCATCAACAAATTGCATTAGCGAGGCGAAAACGTTGGGTCGGTTTTCTACACACTGGATAATCAACTCATTGGTTGGCTGCGTGTTATCAAGTTGAACACTATAGCAATCAAGATGCTCGCGCCCAATGAACGACCAACCTTGTGGAATATCGTTGTCGCGTTGTTCGTTGGGCGTTTTGTCCAACTTCGCACTTAGATGGTTCCAACTTTTTTCGCCTAAAGTCTCGGCTAGTAGTTCGAGCGATTGGGCGTGCGAGAGTTCAAGGTTTCGGATGGACAGCGCTTTGCGCAGGGCCTTTGCGTAGCCCTTAATCTGCTTTTCAGTAAACATGTTCGCCTCATTTGTGACGATCTAAAGCCAGTTTGGGCGTTGCCAGCAGATCGTCGCAATGTTGACGATTTGCATTTTTTGAGTTCTAGCGCTTTCACCATACCATTAAAGGTGCCCACAGCAGGCAGCGCTTGCCTGAAGAAACAATATCGTTGCCCAGCTGCCGGATCAAGTACACAAAGTGCTCGCTTTACCGCAGCTTCGCACCAATCTAGTCTCCAATGAAAATACAATGAGTGTTGTTATGAAACGCATCTATGAACCCATGGCGTATGGTGCTCAGCCCATCGAAAACTGCTATTGGCACGGCTTCATGCCGGACAATGGTCCCCAATACCCGAGTGTTTCAGATGAAATCAATTGCGATTTTGCCATCATTGGTGCCGGCTATACTGGCCTCAGCGCCGCCCTACGCCTTGCAAAACACAGTGCAGACGTGGTGGTTGTTGATGCAAACGCGCCGGGCTGGGGCGCGTCGGGCAGAAACGGCGGATTGGTTTCGGTTGGCGGGTCCAAACTTTCAGACAAACAAATTGTGGCAAGATTCGGCCAAGAAGATGCACGCACCTATTTTGCGACGGAACGCGCTGCTGTCGACTTTGTTGAGGGGCTGATCGTTGAGCTTTCACTTGACGTTGACCGTCACTCGAAAGGCTACACGTTTGCAGCGCATAGCGAAACGGCCGTCAGTTCGGTAAAAGATTACGGTGCACAGTATCAGTCTCGTTATGGCCTTGATTGTGAGTTCCTCGACAAAAGCGCTATGGCTGAACATGGCATGGGCAGCCCAGAATTCCATGGCGCGGTAAACTTGCCGATAGGTTTTGCCTTAAACCCAATGAAATTCATATTGGGGCTAGCCCACGCGGCCTCTTCCGCCGGAGTTCGGATTTTTGCCAACAGCGCAGTTCAAGACATAGAAATTGATGATGTTTTCTCACTGCACACGGCCAGCGGTATCGTGCGGGCGAAAAAGCTAATTGTGGCCACGAATGGCTATTCAAGCGACGATGTGCCGAACGCCTTTGCTTCTCGTTACATGCCGGTGCAATCAAACATAATGGTCACCCGGCCACTGACTGACGACGAATTGGCAAGTCAGCGCTGGTGGAGCGAGCAAATGGTGGTGGATACTCGCAATCTTTTACATTACTTCAGGCTACTGCCTGATAAGCGCATGCTATTTGGCTTGCGCGGCTCTGTTAGGGCCAGCGTGCAGAACATGGAAAAGACCAAGCAGATTGCGCGTGCCGACTTTGACCGTCTATTCCCCAAGTGGCGCAAGGTTGAAACAGACCACTTCTGGTCGGGCTTGATTTGCATGTCCCGTGATTTGGTGCCGTTTGCAGGCCCGATTGCAGGGATTGATGGTGCATATGCGGCCATGGCCTATCATGGGAACGGGGTCAGCATGGCGCCCTATTGCGGCGCTCTGGTGGCTGACATGGCGCTTGGTAACCAAACAATGCCACACGCCCAACTGATGCAGAAGCAAATGCGCAAGTTCGAATTGGGCCCCCTACGCCGAAACCTGTTGCCGCCTGCTTTTGCTTGGTACAAATTGCTGGATAGAATTTAGGGTTTGTTGCTCAACAATGGAATCAACTGGCTCGCAATGTGATTCTGCGAGCCAGTGTAAGTGATTGAATTTATGGGAACATTGGCAGTTGGCTAAGGCCAGTTGTTTCTTCAATGCCGAAGGCGACATTGAAGTTTTGCAAGGCTTGGCCCGCGCTGCCTTTGACCAAATTGTCGAGCGCAGCAATGACAACGGCACGGCCCGGAATACGGTCTTCGAACACATTGATGACGCAAGAGTTGGAGCCGCGCACCATACCGGTTGAAGGCATTTTGCCTTCATTCAACACGCGAACGAAAGGCTCGCCTTTGTAAGTTGAGTCTAAAGCCGCTCGTAAATCATTGACTGATTTACCTTTTTCCAGTTCCACATGCGCTGTGATCAATTCACCACGTGACATGGGAATCAAGTGCGGAGTGAAATTCACTTTGATCTCTTTGCCCGAAACGGCGCCAATTTCTTGCTCAAGCTCAGCGGTGTGCCGATGTGCGCCGACAGCATAGGGTGACATGCTTTCGCCCGCTTCTGCCGCGAGTGTGTTTTGCTTTAAGCCCCTGCCCGCGCCCGTGACGCCAGACTTTGCGTCAATGATCAAAGCTTCAACATTGATCAACTGCGCTTTGGCCAAAGGCAATAGCGCCAATAGGGTGGCTGTTGGATAGCAGCCTGGGCACGCGATGATCCGTTTTGTGCGAATCGCGTCTCGATTGTGCTCTGTCAGGCCGTAAGCAGCGATGTCTTGCAGTGCTGGATCGACGTGTTCATTGCCATACCAGCTTTTGTATTGCGCTGGATCGCGTAATCTGAAATCCGCTGACATGTCGATGATCTTCGGTTTGTCGGTCGATTGTACGATTTGAGACACAATTTGCTGGCTAGTTGCATGTGGCAATCCACAAAAAACAACATCTAACGCAGACCAATCGATATCGTCAGCACGTTGTAATTGTGGAAGGTCAACACCACCTAAGTGCGGAAACACCTCTTCTACGGGCTTTCCAGCATGTGTATTGGCGGTAAGAACAGTGAAATTGATATTGGGATGACAAATACCCAATCGCATTAAATCAGCCCCTGTATACCCGGAGGCACCCAGCAGTGCGGCGTTGAGCTTCTGGCTCATGATACTTGCCCTCT
>NZ_CAKZPW010000415.1:0-10452 GCF_937139385.1 uncultured Maritalea sp.
AACAGTCATTGCTTCAACTTTAGAAGAGTTCGGTACACCTGTTACAGTGTGCGTGCCGTTGCCTTCGTTGCGTACAAAAATGCTAGCAAGTGAATCAAAGGCATCGGCGTCAACAGTAACAACATCAGCGACTTCAGCGATCGCACCAGCGTCATCGTGGCCAGTCCGAATTTCAAGGGCCTCGACGCTTGTTAGGTTTGCACCCGCTGTTGGGGCAACGATCGCTGCTGCAGCACCGCCAAGGTGTACAAGCGTGTCAGTGCCGTCACCACCATCAATTTTGTCGGTGTTTGACGCAGCGCCGTCAATGCTTGAACCAGAAGCAATCACAAATTTGTCGTCTTTTGTGCCGCCTTTAACGTCCAACTGAACAGCCACACCTGATGTATTGTCCAAAGTTGCGTTCAGTTCATTGGCGATTACAAAGTTCAAGCTTCCGTCAAGGCCAGTGGCATCAACAGTTTGCAAGGAACCAGCAACATTGCCAAGACCCATAGTATAAGATGTAGCTTCAGTCGTTGTGCCATTAAGCACATTTCCTTCAGCACCCAACTTAAGGTCTTTGTCGCCAGTGATCTTTAGTGTTTTAAGATCTTCAGCCCAAAGTGTGCCAACTGAGTTCGCGCTGCCATTTGACATAACGTTCAGCGTTTCATAACCCTGATCAGCTGTGCCGCGCTCCTGAACAACAAGTGATACGAGTTCAGCGTCATTTAGCTTTACATTGCCTTCGTCTGCAGTTCCTGCAAGAGCCGCATCGTCAAACAAAAATGATGCACTATTGTTAGTTTCATTGGATTTGGACACAGACATATCAGCCAAAGGGGCCTGAATGTTGTCAATTGTAACATCGTTATCCATGCGAGTAATGTTGACAGCTTTTACACCAGTGGCATCTTGTAAATCAAGGAGGACAGCGCCTGAATGCGAAGCTGCTACATTGACAGTCTCGATGCCATTTAATGTAGGGGAAACGTCATAGTCACCAGTCTGGGTGTCTGTTACGAAGCTGAAGTTCAAGGTTGGGTTGGTGCCAGTACCCGTTAGAACATCGTCGTCTTGCAACGAGTTCATTTGGTCGTCGCCTTCTGGATCGTAAACTCGGTTCGCAACGAAGATATTTGCTGTTGCAACATCAACGTCGTTAGTGAGCTTGAACTCGGTGCTTCCGCCAGCAACAAAAGTATCAGTCGCCGCCTTTGCAGCAGTCACTGAAGCGTCCGTATCGTCAACGCTGTCAAGAACAGAGGCTGCGTTGGCTTTTGCAGCAGCATTGTTCTCATAATCGAAGCCTGAAAGCAGGGCTGTGTCTTCTGCCCAATCAACACCAACAGCCACCTTGTTAGCCATTGTTGTCGCATCATTGCCTGCAGCGCTGTCTGTGGCGCCTGAAATGATGTCGATGATCATCTGGCCAACAGCTTTACCACCGGCAAGTTCAGCAAGCCAATGGGCTTTACCCGCATCATCAGGTGCGCGGTTGAACAGGTTTTGGTAGATAGATACGATGAATGACTCTGCAGAGACCACAAGTGGGTTCACCAAATATGGGTACTTGGCAGTTGATTCAGGTTGAACAGAAAATGACTGTGCAATTTCAGCAACGGTCATGCCTGCATTTAAACGACCGATCCAGTAGTTCAAACCGTCTGGATCCGGTGCCCGGTCATAATAGCCCACGTAAATCTGGGTAATTGTTTCTTTAGCGCCCATTAGATAATTCCCTTCCCAATGGTCTTGGTTTTAGATGCTGTGCCAACAATCAGTTTGTTCAACACACTCCCAACCTGCCGAAGCTGCCAAAAGCCGCCCAAAGCAGCAGGGCTGCAAAGGGCATGGCTAGAGACATTCTTGGAGGTAGTTTTCAGCAGGTGAATATCGGCAAGCCGCGGCAGAGCGCGACCAGCCAGTTTAGCTGCTGTCAAACAAGCGCTAAACAACGCCTGTTGGAGAGAAACTAAAGGATTGGCGTAAGTAGGCTTACTTGACCCAATTGGGTTATGACGACATTCAAAAAACCTGATATAACCCGATTTAAAGCCAGATTTATGTTTGGATTCTGCTGTAGTTGATTCTAAGTAGTTAAATATAACTACAGTATTATAGGAATTACGTACCAGACTGTTAGGTGAGACTAACAGTTATGTTGATAATAAATGGATGAGTTTTGCTGGTCTGTTGCTATTCGATTTTTAAATTATGCTGACAAAATTTGTCGCTGAGTCACAAGAATACTGCAATTGTGCACAAAATGGAGAAGTCTGTTCAATGATATAGTGTTGAAACATATGTGAAAATGCGAGATAGGTGGCCTATCAGATTTTCCCATCTATTTTTGCTTTTTGGGCGCTGCAGGAAAATTATCAGCGATACGAATAGGTTATCGCCTTCTTGCAGGCAATTAGCGCATTTTTACTCCAAAGTTTTGTCTACGACCTGTGTTGCATAACAGGTGTGGAGTGCCTTTTTGGGCGCTTGGGGCGGGCTTTGCGTAGTAATTGTGAGATTTTTGGAAGAGTTTGTAGTGTTCTATGAATGAGAAATATGTAAAAAATGCCAGTTACGAGTTTAACGCGAGTTTTTGTAAGAAAGTGCAAGTGTCCGCAAGATAAGCAAAAGATTATCTATTCGGATAGCCGAGTAAAAGGTTTGGTGCTGGAAGCGCGCAATAGTGGGGGAAAGACGTACTATGTGCGTTATCGTGACCACTATGGGGATCAGCGCAATATCAAAATCGGCGACGCCGGGGTTATTGATTTGGACGCTGCTCGCCAGCGCACAATCGAGGTCATGTCTAAGGTGGCATTGGGGGAAGACCCACACGCTGAGCGCAAGGCCATGCGGCAAGTGCCAATGTTCGACACCTTTTTTGCCGAACGCTATTTGCCCTTTGTTAAGGGCTACAAACGCTCTTGGAAAAGCGACGAGAGCCTTTACCGCAATCACATAGCGCCCGTGTTTGGTCGCCAGCGTATGGATGCGGTCACAACGGCTGACATTTCAAAATTCCACCACGGCCTTTGTGCGCTTGGTTATGCGCCTGGTTCGGCCAATCGGGGGCTGATTGTGCTGCGCTACATGTATAATTTGGCCGCCAAATGGCAGGTGGCTGGCCTTGAAAAGAACCCTTCGGCAGGGGTAGAGCTGTTCCGCTTGAATAATGAAAAACAGCGCTTTTTGACCATGGATGAGGTCAACCAATTATTCGTTGAGATCCGGCGCTCGCCCAATAGAGCGCTAGAGCCGATCGTTAGTCTTTTGTTGCTCACCGGGGCGCGCAAGCGTGAGGTTTTGGACGCACAATGGGCCGATTTTGATTTCAACAATCGTATTTGGATTATCCCGATCACAAAATCTGGTAAGGCACGCAAAATGCCGTTAAGCGATGAGGCGATTGAATTGCTTTGCGGCCTAAAATCTAAGGGGAAATCGGTTTATTTGTTCCCCAACCCTGAAACAGCAAAGCCATTTCGAACGATCTTTTATGCATGGGATACAGCCCGAAAACGCGCCGGGCTTGCCGATGTGCGCATGCACGACTTGCGCCACTCATTCGCCAGTTTTTTGGTGAACTCGGGCCGCTCACTTTATGAGGTGCAGCGATTGCTTGGTCATGCTCACATTAAGACCACCGAACGCTATGCCCATCTTTCTGACGAGACGCTGTCAAGCGCGGTGAACGTAGTTGGCTCAATTTTGAAGTCGGCTTAGGCTAAGCTAATTGTGCAATTGACTTAGCCCCATGGCCCATTAGATAGTCGCGCTATGAGCGCAATTGATCCGTTTTTGAAAAACTTCCGCCTACAGATATTCACGCTCATTGTTTTGGTGAGTGTTGGCACGTTGGCGACCTTATATTTCGGCGTGCCCTGGACCGAAGCGAGAGAACGCCAACGGCTAAACGCTGAAATTGATGAAGTGCTGGCCCTGCAGGGGGAAACCATCAACGGCATTTTTGATAAATTCCGGCTGCTCACCGGCATTGTGGCGCGCCAGCCGAATGTGGCTATGGTGTTCCGCACCAACAATCAAAAGCTAAAACAATCAACCGCCCAGCGTTTGGTGGTTCAGTTTGCTGGTTTGTCCGGGGCAGCAAATGTTCAATTCGCGCACCCAGACGGAACGGTTTTGGCACAATCCACCAACCAAGGATTTGCGCCACAAATTATCGACGAGCGCCTTATCCGAGCCGGGGCAGAAGGACGATTGGGACGGGCAACTTTGCTGACCAGCAATGGGTCGAGTGCCTATGGCTTTTCCCATGGTGTCACCTGGAACGATGAGGTCATCGGCATTGTTGTTGTCTATGTGGATTTGCTGGAATTGGGTGATGCGTGGGGCCTCTTGAGTGAACCCATTTTTGTGACCAACCGACTTGGACAAAAGATCGTTGGCAACCAATTGGCCGGCAGCCTGCCCGCACAAATTTTGCGAACCTATCCACAAACCAGCGAAATGGTAACGGTTGTAGGGGCAGACAATGAGATCAAATTTTTAGCGCGCAGCGAATATTTGCACCTTTTGGATTGGCATTTGAATGTGCTTGAAGATTATGCCCCCGTCGCTGTCGCCAAAGAACAGTCGATCCTGATCATTATGCTTTCCGCAATAGTTGTTGGGGGTATGATTTTTGTTTTGCTGCAACGTCGCCATCTCGGGGTGATCCGATTGGCCGCAGAACAAGCAACCGCCCGGGAGCTTGAGCAAAGAGTACGCGAACGCACAAAAGAACTGCGCAATGAGTATGATGAGCGTATATTGGCGGAGGCGGCCTTGCGCCAAGCCCAAACAGAACTGATGCAGTCAGCAAAGCTGGCGTCCATCGGGCAAATGTCCGCCGCGCTTTCCCACGAATATAATCAACCAATTGCGGCGATCCGCGCTTATGCGGACAATGCCCATGCTTTTCTGGATCAATCTCGCGAGGACGCCGCGCAGGAAAATCTCACCCGCATTTCATCCATGACAGAGCGCATGGCCAAATTGAGCAAAACTCTTAAGTCTTTTGCGCGCAAACCGGGCACCAGCCAGCGGGATGTTTTGGTTGCTGGGCTTTTGAAGGAATCTATGACGCTTGTCGAACCACACGCCAAGGACAAAAAAGTGCAGGTTTTGGCAAGTGAAGTTGATCCTGAATTGAGCGTGCGGGGCGGCAGTTTGCGCCTCTCGCAAGTTTTGGTCAATCTGTTGAGCAATGCCATTGATGCGGCGGCTGAAAGCAAAGATCAATTGGTGAAATTAACGGTCAGCGATGATGATACGAATGTGGTTTTCGCCGTGGAAGATTCTGGTGTTGGGGTAAGTGAAAAAGATCGGGAGACAATATTTGACCCCTTTGTGACCCAAAAAGAAGTGGGTGAAGGCTTGGGATTGGGGCTTTCCATTGCCTACAATATTGTGCACGACTTTGGGGGCGAAATTGAACTGGGGGCCTCCAAATTGGGCGGCGCAGCCTTTTATGTAAAACTACCCCACGCCAAGAAGGACAAGCCTAAGTGACGATATCTTCACCCCAAGTGCTGTTGATTGACGACGACAATGACCTTCGCCATGCACTTTTGCAGGCGCTTGAATTGGACGGTATGAACGTTAAGGCCTTTGCCAGTGCGGCGTCTGCCATGCCTTCTGTTTCCATGCAATTCCATGGCGCAATCATTTCTGATGTGCGTATGCCGGGCATGACGGGGCAAGAGTTTTTGAAGCGGGTGATGGAAATTGATCCCGCCATTCCGGTAATTTTCATCACCGGGCACGGGGATGTGTCTATGGCGGTGAGTGCCATGCGTGACGGGGCCTATGATTTCATCGAAAAACCGTTCCCACCCAATCAGCTTTCAGCTGTGGTTTCGCGGGCACTCGAAAAGCGCCGACTTGTTTTGGAAAATAGGATCCTGCGGGAAGAAATTGACGCAGAGGGTCTGCTAGATGAGACATTAATCGGCAAATCTGCGCAATTGGTGCGTGTGCGTCAGCAGGTGGTCATGCTTGGCGACGCCGACATTGACATAATGATTAATGGCGAAACGGGCGCGGGCAAAGATGTGGTGGCGCGGGCGCTGCACGACCATAGCGAGCGCAAAGACAAACCCTTTGTGGCGGTCAATTGTGGCGCTTTGCCCAAAGAGATTATTGAAAGCGAATTATTCGGTCATGAGGCCGGCGCCTTTACCGGGGCGACACAAAAGCGGATCGGCAAAATTGAATATGCCAATGGCGGCACCCTGTTTTTGGACGAAATTGAATCCATGCCGCTTGATGTGCAGGTTAAATTGTTGCGGGTCGTGGAAACGCGCACGCTAGAACGTTTGGGCTCCAACAAAACTATTCCCTTAAATATCCGGATCGTTGGGGCCAGTAAAGTTGACTTGGCCCAAGCCAGCACAACGGGCGAGTTTCGCCAAGATCTCTATTTTCGCTTGAATGTGGCCACGATTGACTTGCCACCGTTGCGCGAACGAGGCGAAGATATTTTGATGTTGTTTTATCGGTTGGCGCGCCAAGCAAGGGCGCGTTTCCGCAAAGAAATCCCAGAAGTCACCCCGCAAATTATTGCCCAGCTACATGCCTACGATTGGCCGGGCAACGTGCGCGAATTGCGCAATTCGGCGGATCGGTTTGTGTTGGGCATGGGACTTGGCTTGCCCAATGAAGATGTTGCAACGTTTGACTTTTCTGAAAGCACATTGCCCGAAAAAATGGCAGCTTACGAAAAAGCGCTAATTGAAAGCGAAATTGCCAAACACGAGGGTTCCCTTAAATCCACCTATGAAGCGTTTGGCATTTCCCGCAAGGCGCTCTACGAAAAAATGAAAAAACACAATATTTTGGTGCCAAGCCAACAAGATTAGATGTGTCGATTTCGACACATTGTATGAATTTCATTGTGTAGGTTTCCACCCACAAACGGGTATCGCGCATTCCATGCGATTGCAGAACAATAGTCAATCCATTGAAAAATAACAGTTTTATGGCGCATCCCGATATTGGCACGTCCCTTGCTATGTAAGAAGCGAGGAGCGGTAATAATACCGTTCAAATCTCAAACATCCTTTGGGGAGGAACATCGATGTTCAAGAAACTACTCGTAGGCGCTGCGGTAACCGCAGGTCTTATGGCATCACCAGCTCTTGCGAACTGCGATAGCGGTGAGATCGTTATTAAATTTAGCCACGTAACGGCAGAAACTGGTCACCCAAAAGGTGAAGCAGCAGCAGCGATTGCGGCGCGTATCAATGAAGAAATGAACGGCACTGCCTGCATGGAAGTGTTTGCCAACTCAACATTGTTTGACGACAATAAAGTAATGGAAGCATTGCTGTTGGGCGACGTTCAAGTGGCTGCACCATCATTGTCAAAATTTGAAAGCTTCACCGAAAAATACCGCGTGTTTGATTTGCCATTCCTGTTCTCAGACATGAATGCGGTAAACAACTTCACGCAAGGTCCAGTGGGCAAAGATTTGCTGAACGCGATCAATGACAAAGGCTATGTTGGCCTTGGTTACATCTACAATGGTCTTAAGCACTTCTCAGCCAAAAAGCCTTTGATTGCACCTTCTGATGCAGCTGGTTTGAAATTCCGCGTGCAAACATCTGATGTTGCTGTGGCAATGATTGAAGCTATGGGCGGTTCTGCCCAAAAACTAGCTTTTGCTGAAGTATATGGCGCGTTGCAAACAGGCGTTGTTGACGGTCAAGAAAACACTTGGTCAAACATCTACTCAAAGAAATTCTTTGAAGTACAAGACGGTGTGACTGTAACCAACCACCAGCTTTTGACATATCTTGCGATCACTTCAACAGAGTGGCTTGATGGACTTGATCCAGCGGTTCGTGAGCAATTCCTGACTATTTTCAATGAAGAAGTTATTGCGGCAAACGCAAAAGCAACAGCATTGAACGAACAGGCGCGCGAGAACATCGTGGCTGCAGGTGGCGTTGTGCGTGAACTTACAGCTGAACAACGTCAAGCTTGGGTTGATGTTATGAAGCCAGTTTGGGCACAATTTGCAGACGGTATCGGTCAAGATGTTATCGATGCGGCCGTTGCTGCAGGCATGTAAACTCATCTGAGTTATACACAAGGGCGGAGCGCGAAATTCGCGCTCCGGTCCCAAGTCTGGCACGATGCCCAGCATGAAGCATCGTAATTTCGATTTTTTTGGGGAAAGACAATGGCTGCGACCTGGCTTTATGCGGGCACCGGACTGCTCATTCTTGCGCTTTTTTTAGCCGAACGGCGCTGGGAAAGCGCGGTAACGCGATTAGAAGAAAACATTCTTGCAACGCTTTTGGCGCTGATCACCATCATCTCATTTGTGCAAGTTGTTATGCGCTACGGGTTCAACACCACTTTTGGCGGTGCGCTTGAGTTGACGCGGATCATTTTTGCATGGCTCATTCTGTTTGGCATGTCCTATGGCGTCAAAATGGGCTCACATCTGGGTGTAGACGCCTTTATCCGCATGTTGCCGGGCAAAGGCCTTCGCTATGTGGCGATTTTTGGCGCGGCGGCCACACTGCTCTATGCGGTTATGCTGATCTCGGTTGATTGGATGAAAATTTTTGGCGTCACTTCAAAAGGCGGCGCGGTTGTTTATTGGTCTAAAATGTATCAACTCCAGCTTGGCCTTGAAGACCTAAAATATCCAACATGGATTTCAGAACCCTTGGGGCTTGAAGAGCGCGTGAAGCGCTGGATGGCCTATTTGATCTTACCCGTCGGGTTGGGGCTTTTAGCGTTCAGATCACTGCAAGCCATGATCCAGATAATTCGCGGCGAGCGCGAACTAATTATTGCGGGCCATGAAGCTGAAGATCTGGTTGCTGAAAACAAAGACGTCTTGAAAGGGGAGCAGGCATAATGGCTGCAACAATTCTCTTCGCCCTGGTCATCGGGCTCTTGTTCCTTGGGGTGCCGGTTGCGGTTTCGCTTGGGTTGTCCTCTATCATCGTCATCGCGTTTTTGTCGCACGACTCTATGTCATCTGTGGCACTGCAATTGTTTAACTCTGCCCAACATTACACCTTGTTGGCGATCCCGTTTTTCATTTTGGCGGCGTCCTTTATGTCAACCGGCGGCGTTGCAAAACGCATCATCCGCTTTGCCATTGCAGCGGTCGGCCATTTCCGTGGCGGGTTAGCCATGGCTTCTGTTTTGGCCTGTATGATGTTTGCGGCTTTGTCGGGTTCTTCACCCGCAACCGTTGTGGCCATTGGCACGATTGCCATCGCAGGCATGATGCAAGTGGGTTACTCAAAAGAATTCGCGGCGGGCATTATCGCCAATGCGGGTACCTTGGGCATTCTCATCCCCCCATCGATTGTGATGGTGGTTTATGCTGCAGCAACGGATGTTTCTGTTGGTCGCATGTTCTTGGCTGGGGTGATCCCAGGGCTTGTGGCAGGTGCCATGTTGATGTTGGCCATTTATGTGGTTGCGCGCATCAAGAAATTGCCAGCTGAACCCTGGAAGGGTTACGGCGAAATCTTACAAGGCGGCAAGCAAGCCGGTTGGGGCCTGTTTCTGATCGTCATCATTATCGGCGGCATTTATGGGGGTGTATTCACCCCAACAGAAGCGGCCGCGGTTGCGGCGATTTATGCCTTCTTCATTGCCATTTTTGTCTACCGCGATATGGGTCCGCTTAAAGATATTCCTTGGGTGCCAGAAGACGCGCCAAGCAAAACCCGTATCGGTTTTTCAGCAACGGTTTATGGCATTTCCTTGTTCGGGCTTTGGATGACCCTTTCATTCTTTGCTTTTGGCGACAGCGAAGCGGTTGGTTTCACTGTTCGGTTTTGGACAGGCCTTGGGGCTGGCGTTGCGGCTATGATCGCTTATACGATTTGGCGTGATCCTGAAGGCAGCTTGGCGCGGGTACCCTCTCACCTTGTTGCAGGCCTGCCGATTTGGGGCCGCAACCTTGGCATGATCTTTGGCAAATTCCCAACGGCCATGTTCCACAATGACACCCGTAAAGTGTTGGTGGATGCATCCAAAACAACGCTGATGTTGATGTTCATCATCGTCAATGCCTTGCTGTTTGCCCATGTTTTGACGTCAGAGCGTATTCCGCAAGCCATCACTGAATTGATGTTGGGCGCTGGCTTTAACTGGTTCACGTTCCTCATCGCGGTCAACATATTGTTGTTGATCGGCGGGCAATTTATGGAGCCATCTGGCTTGTTGTTGATCGTGGCACCCGTTGTGTTCCCTATCGCTATTGAGTTGGGCGTTGACCCAATCCATTTGGGGATCATCATGGTGGTGAACATGGAAATCGGCATGATTACACCGCCCATTGGGCTCAACCTGTTCGTGACCTCCGGGATAACGGGCATGAGTTTGATGCAAGTGGTCAAAGCGGCCTTGCCATTCGTGGCGGTTTTGATGGTGTTCTTGGTCATTGTTACATATTGGCCAGCGCTTTCAACCGCACTGCCTTATGCG
>NZ_CAKZPW010000416.1:0-3310 GCF_937139385.1 uncultured Maritalea sp.
TCTTGTATCGCGTCTTTTTCGATTTGGCGCACGCGTTCGGAAGAAATTCCAAGATCAGAACCGATATCTCTCAAAGAACGATCTTCCACGAAAAGATATCTTTCGCGCAAAATTTTACTGGCGCGAGGATCTGTCAGTTCACACAGAGCCTCTTCGAGGATGCGTTTTTGTCCTTGCATCACCAATTGAGCTTCAGCTCCGATTTCATTGGCGTTTTCATCTTCAATGGTGTCGATAAAATCCGAGTGCAACTCATGCAAGCTGGCGCCTACGTTCTTGTCGATAACCACAGATCCTTTGGCATGGAACCATGTGTAGAGTTTTAGCTCGCCGCTGGGTAATTCGCCTGGCTCTTTGTTGGTCACAGTGACTTTCGTGTCGTCCCCATTCTGTCCGAGTTGCACCAACCCTTTGGTGGCCAAGGAAATCAAAGCAGCGGTGAAAGCTGTCCAGCCAGACTTTGCCCATCCGAAGTTGTGCACATAGTGGGTTAGAGCGGGCGAAAAGCCCTTGGGTGGATAGAACAATGGAATAATTGTCCCTTTTTTGGGGTCCCGGCCCACCGCGTTCCATGCAGAATAGAAATAGGAAAAAACCAGCAAAAAACTAATGGCGGGCAAAAACACAGCACGGCGATCAGAAAGATAAGCCCAAAAATTATCCCAAGCCGTGGGCGGTTCCATCAAGCCTTTGTTGAAGCCAACGACAACGCTTAACCCTTCGCCCGGCGCGAATGACTGGTTGGCACTGAAAGTCGTGTTTAGTGCACCATCGTGGGAAATCGTTGCATTGTTGGCGCTGCTACCAAACGCACCCGTGTAAGCTCTTGTTTGCTGAATGTGCGCGCCTTCTGGCAAGCGCACCTGCGCAACCGACGCGTTAATTGGGATGTTCCAAAAGTTTCCCGTAACATTCCAGTAAATTTGGTCAGAATCTGGCAAGTCGCGCACTTGATGCCACGTTCTGTATTTCAACGTGTAATTGTAGATGCCAGGCGACAAATAAACATCGGCATTGCCTATATAGATGCGTTCGCCATTGGCTTCCGTTTCAGAATGCCAGTCGTCAGGCTCTCCATTTCGAAGCACTTGTAAGACTTCAAGGCCGTGATCGATTGCATAGCCATTGTCGCCGCGGGATTCTGTTGGGATATAGCGCCAAATGCCGCGCTGAATTTCGCGTCCCTCCGCGTTCACCCGAATGGTTTCGGTGACGATGATCGAGCGATCGGTTTGCACGTCGATGACAGAGGAATAGGACAAAATCGCCTCAGCACCATAAGCTGGTGCCAAAGCGAAAAACATTGCAAAAACAATCAGAAATGAACGCAGATGCGTCCTCAAGTTGACCTTAGAATGATACATCAGGAACGGCACGATCCGCTTCGTTTTCAAGTTCGAAATACTCAGCTTTAACGAACTGAAACTGGTTGGCAACAAGGTTTGAAGGAAAGCTTTCCACCATCACATTCAAGTTGCGTACGGCCCCATTGTAATAACGGCGAGAGAGTTGAATTTCGTCCTCAGTTGTTTGCAAAGCGCCTTGAAATTCAAGGAATGTGCTGTCCGCTTTCAGATCCGGATAGGCTTCTGCCACGGCGATCAGTTTACCCAGTGCGCCAGACAACATGCTCTCTAATTTGCCGCGTTCGGCAGGTGATGCATTGGCAGCGCCTTGCACAGCTGCGCGCGCTTCAGTAACCGCTTGCAGCGTTTCTTTTTCGTGGCCCATGTAGCCTTTGACGGTTTCGAGCATATTGGGGATCAAATTGGCGCGGCGTTTGAGTTGTACGTCAATGCCCGACCAGCCTTCTTCTACCATTTGGCGGTTCTTGACCAAATTGTTGTAGGCCATGATCGCATAGATGCCCACCGCGATGACGATTGAGAAAAGTACCCAGAAAATTTCCATGGCGCAGCGCCTCCCATATGGATATTGAACGCGAGTTTATACAAAGAGTTGGCACTTGTGAACGACTAAGCGGCCAATAAAAAAGGGACATTTTGGAGATGATCCAAATGTCCCTTTTTATGTTTCGCTTTTCGTGAATAATCACGTTTGTTTTTGACGATTTTGAGTTTGAATTGATGTTCACTCAGCGCCTTGGCCGCTCGATTGGGCGGCGCGGCAATTCGTCGATCCTTTGATCGTTTCATCGCACATCTCCTTGATCATACAAGGGTGATATAGGGGATTGTGTGCAAGAATTAAAGGTCTACGCGCCACCAGCTTCGGTTTGCAACCATGCTCCACCGCAAGCCTTGGCGAGTTCGCGCACCCGCAAAATATAACTCTGGCGCTCAGTCACCGAAATCACGCCGCGCGCATCAAGCAAGTTGAATGCATGCGAAGCTTTGATGCATTGCTCATAGGCAGGCATGGCCAGCTTGTGTTGATTGCCATCGGCACCAGCAGCCAACAAGGCTTTGCACTCATCTTCGGCGTCTTTGAAATGGCGGAATAAGATTTCTGTGTTCGCGTGATCAAAATTGTAGCGTGAGAATTCTTGTTCGGCTTGCAAGAACACGTCGGCGTAAGTGATCTTCTCATCACCTTCGCGCCCATTAAAGTTCAACTCCATAATGCTATCAACGTTTTGCAAATAGCACGCAATCCGCTCAAGACCGTAAGTCAGCTCGCCCGAAACTGGCGCGCATTCAAAGCCCGCGACTTGTTGGAAGTATGTGAATTGGCTCACTTCCATGCCGTCACACCAGCATTCCCAACCAAGACCCCATGCGCCAAGCGTTGGGCTTTCCCAATCGTCTTCTACAAAGCGCAGGTCGTGGACCTTGGGGTCAATGCCAATGGCGTAGAGCGATTGCAGGTAAAGCTCTTGCAAGTTCTCAGGCGAAGGCTTGAGGATCACTTGATATTGATAAAAGTGCTGCAAACGGTTTGGGTTTTCACCATAGCGACCGTCGGTTGGACGACGAGACGGTTGCACATAGGCAGCGCGCCAAGGTTTTGGACCCAGCGCGCGCAATGTGGTCGCAGGATGAAACGTACCCGCGCCCACCTCCATGTCCAGAGGTTGCAGCACGACACATCCGCGTGTCGCCCAAAACTCTTGCAGTTTGAGGATAACCTCCTGAAAGGTTAAAAAATCGTGTTTGACCTGTGACACCATTAAGTCCAATTACTGATTGCAAAAAAGCTGGCTATTATACAACCTCTTTTGTCGGCATAATACGCGCATTCGACCCGACCTATGGCGATTATGAATCTGAGTAGTCATCCTGTGACAGCCAATGGAAAAAATTAAAGGCGCCTTAGTGGTTGGCCTGCTGCGTTTGAGCGCTTTGTTGCC
>NZ_CAKZPW010000417.1:0-8397 GCF_937139385.1 uncultured Maritalea sp.
TTACCAGCGAAGATATAAACAAGTATGGTTGGTAGTGCTGCCATCAAAGCAGCAGCCATGTCGACGTTATATTCTTTGCCGGCAAAACTCGTATTTACTAAATTATTAAGTGCTACTGTAATAGGTAGATTATCGACCCCAGAGAAAACCACCCCAAACAAGAAGTCGTTCCAAATGCCGGTGACCTGCAAGATCATTGCCACCACAAAGATGGGCAATGACATGGGCAGCATTATGCGGAAATAGATGCCCCAAAACCCTGCGCCATCAACGCGCGCCGCTTTGAAAAGTTCTTCAGGGAGCGAGGTGAAATAGTTTCGGAACAATAGCGTCAGTATGGGCATGCCAAAAACGGTATGCACGAGAACAAGGCCACCTAGGCTGCCAAAAAGTTTCAGTTCACGCAATATGATTACGATTGGGTAGATCATAACCTGATAGGGGATAAACGCGCCAAAGATCAGAATGGTGAAGAAGACATTTGCACCTTTGAATTTCCAATTGGCAAGCGCGTACCCATTTACCGATGCAATAGCGATTGAAAGGGCAACCGATGGCAAAAGAATACGAACAGAATTCCAAAAACCGCGGCTCAAGCCTTCACAGTTTAGCCCTGTGCACGCTTCGGACCATGCTCTGGTCCAGGGGGTAGTTGTAATCTCAACTGGTGGTGAGAAAATGTTGCCCAGCCGAATTTCTGGCATGCCTTTAAGCGAGGTCACCACCATCACATACAAAGGCAACAAGTAATAAAGTGCGACAACGATCAAGGTGCCGTAAAGCATGATGTTGCGGGGTGAAAGCAGCTTGGTTGGCTTTGGACCACGAGGGCCTGCCATTAGCGTTGAAGTCGTCTCAGTGTTATTTGTCATTTTTACGACCCCCAAATTCTAGATATGCCCATGGGATCAGGATCACCAACACGCTCACAAGCATCATGGTTGAAGCGGCAAAGCCTTGGCCCAGGTTTTGGTTTCTGAACATGGTGTCCATTACATATTTGGCTGGAACCTCAGACGCGATGCCCGGACCACCATTCGTTTGGGCGATCACAAGGTCGTAGACCTTAACAATGCCCGCAGAGATCAGCACCAGTGCTGTAATAAACACAGGTCGCATCATGGGGATAACAACGAATAGGTAAGTCTTCCATTTTGGAATACCGTCCACGCGAGATGCTTTCCAAATGTCCACATCGATGCCACGCAAACCGGCAAGCATAATGACCATAATGAAGCCCGTGCCTTGCCAAAGCCCAGCAATCAAAATGCCAAAAATTACGATATTGGCATCGTACAGCGGATCAAAGGTGAAATTAGAAAAACCGATGCTGCGAATAACATTTTGGACGCCAAACTCTGGGTTCAAAATCCACTGCCATACAAGGCCCGTCACCACAAAGCTCAATGCAAATGGGTACAGGATGATGGTCCGAAACGTGTTCTCAAACCGGATTTTTTGATCCATAAGCGCTGCCAGCAAAAAGCCGACTGCAAATGAAAAGATCAATGAACAAATGCCGTAAATCGCTAGGTTCTCAATAGAGATCAACCAACGCCGAGTGGCCCAAAGGCGCTCATATTGTGCAAACCCTACAAAGTCGAGTTTTGGCAAAAGTTTGGAGTTCGTAAAAGAATGCACAACAGTCCAAATCGTACAGCCAACGAAAACCACCATTGCTGTCAGGACCATCGGGATCGCTGCGATTTTGGCGTTGACGTTTCTAAAGATTTGGTTTGGCCTCACGGATCTAGCCATGACTAACCACCTTTCAACTCAGATGAATTGTTCGTGCCGGGGCTACAAGACCCGACACGATGCTACGCTTCAATGAACGCTTGCCCCAAATCATTTTTGGGACAAGCGGTCACGCGGGAGGATTATTCCGCTTCTGAGATAATTTGAGCGTATTGTGCTTGGGCGTCAGCTGGTGTCATGCTGGTGTCGTTCCAGAACTCAACGAGCAAGTCTTCAACACGTGATGTTGTATCAGGTGTGAGTACTTGAGCACCGTCTGGCATAATGTTGCCAGCAGCCAAGATTGATAGGCCTTTTTGCATGCAATCGTTGGCTGTGCTCATGTCGATATCACCACGAACAGGCAGCGAACCTTTTTTCAAGTTGAACGCAACTTGTACTGGTTGTGAAATCATCAGCGCGGCAAGTTCTTTTTGTGCGGCTGTAATCGCTGGATCGTCATTCTTAGGGAAGTAGAATGCATCACCACCAGTTGAGATGATTTCGTTCACACCCAAACCTGGAAGACAGCTGTAGTCCACTCCAGCAGTTTGACCTGCAACTTGGAATTCGCCTTGTGCCCAGTCACCCATGATTTGACCGCCAGCTTGACCGGTGATCACCATGTTTGTGGCTTGGTTCCAGTCTTGAACATTTGAACCAGCAGAAAGTGAACGTGCTGCACCAAAAGCTTCAAACACCTCTGCCATTTCTGGGCTTGCTGCTGCCTCGGCGTCTTTATTCACATTGATTTTGGTCCAAAGATCCAAGCCACCAATGGCAACGTTGATCACGCCAAACGCGCCTGAAGTTTGCCAAGACTGCTGACCCATAGCAAGCGGGGTGATGCCTTTTGCTTCAAGTGCGGGAGCGGCTGCAACAAACTCGTTCCAGTTTGCAGGAACATCAACACCTGCGTCTGCATATGCTTTGTGGCTCAACCAAATCCACTGCCAAGAGTGAATGTTCACAGGCACACAATAGATTTTGCCGTCAACAGTGCAGCTATCAAGCAAGCCAGTTGGGTTTACAACGTCGCGCCAGCCACCTGCGTCTGCAATATCGGTCAGATCGAGCATCAAACCAGCTTCAATAAGCTCTTCTGCTTGACGGCCGTGGTTCAACTGAGTGGCACCCATCGGGTCGCCGCCCAAAATACGGCTAACGATAATTGGGCGCGCTGTTCCGCCAGAACCAGCGATCGCGCCATCAACCCAATTGTTGCCGGTGGCATTAAATGCCTTTGCAAACTCAGCAACCGCTGCGGCTTCGCCGCCTGATGTCCACCAATGAGTTACTTCCAAATCAGTAGCGTAAGCGCCAAATGTCGTACCGCAGATTGCCGTGCTGGCAACCAGTAGTTTTTTTAAAGACTTCATTTCTTCCTCCCTGGGGTGAGGCATGTGCCTCGATATAAACAAGATGCCAAAATCAAATTTCTCAACATCTCACTCAAATTCTGCAATCGATTACATTGAGCGCTGCAACACTCATTTGTAATCGATTACATAATATTTCACTACAGATTTGCATATGTCAAGAAAATGTTTACAACTGTTTATAAAGCGAAGGTTGGAATTTCCGATATGAATGCAAAAGGCCCAAGAATTCAAGAAGTTGCAGTGGAGGCAGGTGTGTCCACAGCAACGGTTAGTCGTACGCTTTCAAATCCAGATTTGGTGTCGGAAAAAACAAGGGAAGCAGTTTTAGCTGCGGTTGAAAAGACCGGTTATCGCATAAACAGGGCTGCGCAAAACCTGCGGAAGCGTCAAGCTGGTGCGATTCTGGTGCTGCTGCCAAACCTTGGAAACCCGTTCTTCTCTCAAATTCTTTCAGGCATAGAAAGTGTTTTTGCAACTTCAGATTTAAGTGTGTTGATCGCGGATACAAATGGGATCAAACAAGATCAACTCACGGGGTACTTTCGCGATACGCGTGCCGATGGCGTTATTCTGCTCGATGGTGGCATTCCGCGCGCGGTATTGAATGAATTGGCACAAACAACCCCTGATAATCGCATCGTATTTGCTTGCGAATGGAAGCCTGGAACAGACTTGCCTTCCGTTCGCAGCGACAATCGGGGCGGTGCGCAGCAGGCCATTGCGCATTTGGTGCAGCTCGGACACAGCAAAATTGGCCATATTGCGGGCCCCCGAAACAACGTTTTGACAAAAGAACGTCTAGCCGGTTTTGAAGCCGCGATGCGCAACCAAGGCTTAGAGATTGTGCCACGCTGGGTGGTTGATGGTGGCGACTTTTCGCTGGACGCGGGTGCGCAAGCAGCACGTCAATTCATCGAAATGGACGAACGGCCAACCGCTGTATTTTGTGGGTCCGATTTGATTGCCATGGGCTTCATTTCCGAAATGCACAAACGAGGCATATCCGTGCCCAACGATTTTTCCGTTGTTGGGTTTGATGACATTGAAATCGCCGACCGGTTTATCCCTTCGCTCACCACCATCAGGCAAAACCGCACCCAACTCGGCGTGTTGGCCGCAACCACTTTATTGGGGCAATTGTCTGGCCGGGCTGTTGCCGCACAGGACAATGTGCAATTGGTTGATGTGTTGCTGATCAAGCGGGGCAGCACCGCTGCGATTTAATTAGTCGTTCTTGATTTGGCAATTGTTGGCAATCGGCGTGATTTTGCCAACGTATTGGGGAAGAATTGTGGTTTCATCAAAACACGCCAAGGCAAGCTGAGTGCTTGTCAAACCAAGCGCCTTACTTAGATCAGTAAACCGAATATCCGCGTGGGCAAGGTTTGCTTTGTCCATAATTGTGTTCTCAAATGATGCAAAATGCATTGTCGTGAACTTGAGATCTGCGCCGGAGAAGTTAACCGCCTCCAAGTCTGATCGGATCAGGCTTGCGCCTTCAAGATCTGCTCGAACAAAGCGCACCCGGTCGAATTCTAGTCCATCAAGATTGAAGCCTTTTAGCTCTGCATTGGTGAGGTCAATTCCTTCCAAATCGGGAATGAAGTCTTTTAATCGACCGAGCTGATCAAGAAACGACAAAACGCGCCCGGCACGTTCTTGGCGAACTATTTGCAAGATGGCAGCGGTGTGCGCCTGCGCAACCGCATTTGTAACAGTTGCGTTGTGATCAAGAGGAGAAAGCACTAGGTTTGAAATTCGATCAATATATTGCTGGAATGCGCTCTCTTGTATGGTGGATTGGTTGGACTGCGCCTGGACATGGTTGACCACCAAAGTGGCCGTGGCAATGATCGAGGGGACCAGCAATAGCGACATCCAATCCCACAGTGTTTTGCCTTTGAAGCCTAACCAATGCGGCCGTAAAAAATGCAGAACAAGCAATGCCATGCCAGCAACGATCAACACTAATATCATGTCGAACCCGTCAGGTATAACAGATCCGATCGACAAATCGCTGTCTATGTCAAACAAAGCTTGGTCCCTAATTGTACGGGTGTAAACATTGGTTTACAAATTGCATGTGGGCTTACTTTTGTCCACACATACTGCCCGAAGTGATCCCGCTACTCCGCAGCCCCCTTCATGGCACTGGCCTCCGCACGGCTCAACAACTCACCCTGTTTGCGTTTTAGAACCTCTTCTCGCGCTTTGGCGTAAAGGTCGTCTTGCCAGAACATCATGCATCCGTTGCACCCTTTACCGCAGCACCCGTCTGTGCCCACGCGGTTAGTCTTGAAGCGGGTTGCATTGCCGCCTTCTTGAATGCTGGCCACCAAGGCATCGCGTCGCTTTTGATAAGCCGCGTCATTCGGCTGGCCCTTGATTTCGGCTTCTTGGGTAAGTTTGTCGAACTTGATCCGTTTCCATTGTTCGTCTGTCAATGCGCGCTCTTTGCGCATCACGGAATATTCGGGAAACCAAGCTTTCAAGTCACTGGTGTCTTCATGGTCAAACAGCGAGAAGGGCAAGCGGACGACGGTTTTGGTGCCCCCATGCACAGCATCCACTTTTTCGCCCGTTTCCGCACGTTCAAAATCATAAACCCGCAGTAAGATCGTGTGCCGCGCAATTGGGGAGATGAATTCGAGCACATCACCAGCCTCGAGCTTGTTTTTCACTTCAACCAAAAATGCTTGGTCTTCGACCTTGGTCACCACCCCTGCATATTCCCACTGCGCGATTGAGGCGGTGTGTTCGTAATCATGCGCGTAATTGGTCAAACGACCTTCGTGAAAGGCGAGGGTGTAGCCCCGGTTGCCGACGGCATCCAACTCGGCCATATAGGGCTTTGGATTCCAGCCTTCTGGGTCGGCATAATAATCGTCAATTGCCATACGATAGGCGCGGGCCACAACGGCGCAATAATACTCAGACTTGCCGCGCCCTTCGACCTTTAGACTGTCCACACCGATTTTGAGGTAGTCATCCAGCTTGGGCATAATGCTCAAATCACGCGAATTCATGATGTAAGAGCCGCGTCCATCTTCTTCAATCGGCAAAAACTCTCCCGGTCGACAGCCTTCTTCCAGCAAGAACTCAAACATGTCCTTGTTGTCTTGGTTGATTTCAAGCTCTTCCACCGTGCCGTCTTTTAAGCGCATTTTCAGCTTGTAGTTCCAGCGGCAAGAATTGGCACAATTGCCTTGGTTCGCTCCGCGCTCCGCCATGAAGTTCGACAGTAAACAGCGCCCCGAGTAAGTCATGCACATGGCCCCATGCACAAAGGCCTCTAGCTTGATGTCGGGACACTTTTCCCGGATTTCCACCAACTCGGCGTAAGAAACTTCCCGGGCTAAAACACATAAGGACGCACCTTGATCTTGCCAAAATTGAACGGACAACCAAGAGCAAATGTTCGCCTGCGTGGAAATATGCAATTCCAACTCTGGGGCACGATTTTTGACATATTGAAAAACCCCCGGATCAGCGATGATCAACCCATCAGGTTTTACCCGCCGCACCGTTTGCACATATTCATCCAGCTTTGCGATGTCTTTATTGTGCGAAAACAGATTGAGCGTTAAATAGGCGCGTTTGCCGTGTGCATGACAAAACGCAACGCCTTCAATCACTTCTTCCAAGCTGAATTGGGATTTGGTGCGCAAGCTCATATCAGGCGTGCCCAAATAAACCGCGTCCGCGCCATATAGAATGGCCATCTTCAGTTTGCGCAAGTTGCCCGCTGGCATCAGTAGTTCAGAACGGTGATCTTTTTTCATGTCGCTTCGCCTCGCTGAAAGCGAGGCTTTTGCGCTCAAAACCGTTGAATTGCGTTGATTTGGGTCAATTGGAGCAAGGTGTTCTAAACCGCCAAAACATCAGGTAAATGGTGGATGGCATAACGTTCGCCACCTTTGCTCATCAAATCCGTCAACACATCCGCAGAACTTGGCACACCATAATAAAAGCCTTGAATTTCGTCACAGGCACATTCTTCTAAGAACTCACGTTGCTGGTCAGTTTCAACGCCTTCCGCAATGGTCGAGATATTCAAGCTTTGCGCCAATGAGATAATGCCGCGCACGATGCGTTGATCGCTGGCGCTCCAGTTCACATCTTTGATGAACGAGCGATCAAGCTTGATCCGGTCAATTTCAAACCGGCGTAGATAGCCAAGTGAAGAATAGCCTGTTCCAAAATCATCCAATGCAACACGGGCGCCAAGCTCTCTAATCGCATCCAGCGTCGCCTTTGTTTGGTCGGAATTATTCAAAAACAAGTTCTCTGTCACCTCAAGTTCCAGCATGTCGGGAGAAATACTATGCGTGCGACAGGCATTCGCTATGTAATCGACCAGCTTGTGGTCGTCGAATTGTCGAGACGACAAATTGACCGAAATGCGGAACGACTTATCAAATGAGCGGTTTAGTTTGGCTGTCTCAAGGCAAGCACGGTCCAAGACCTGTTTGCCCAGCTCATTTATCAGGCCCGTTTGTTCCGCGATTTGGATAAAGAGGTCGGGGCGAATGGCACCAAATTCGGGGTGTTGCCAGCGCGCGAGTGCTTCAAAGCCAACAAGCTGCTCGCCCTGAACAACAACTTGGGGTTGAAACGCAACGCCAAGTGATCCTTCGTTAACAGCCTTGCGCAAATCTTGTTCCAACTTGTGTCGATAAGCGGCTTCCTCGGCCATTTTATCTTCGAACTGCATGATGGTCTGGGTGGTTGATTTTTTGGCCCGATAGAGCGCAATATCGGCAGACTTATAGGCTTCAGCAATCGGTGTGGTGCTGTTTTCAATCATGAATATGCCAAAAGAGCAGCCAACAAAGACCTCACAGGATCCCAGTTTGATTTTTGCCGCAAGCGTACGTTCTATGTCTTCACAAATCTGCTTTGCGCCCGCCGCATCAATTTCTGTCGATATGATGCAAATGCCAAATTCATCCCCCCCAAGTCGGGAAACCAAAGTCCTGCCATCCATACGTTGCTTCAACCGTTCTGCAACAATTTGCAAAAGCAAATCACCCGCCGCATGCCCGTAGCAATCGTTAACGTTCTTAAACCCATCTAAATCCAAAACGATAAAGGCCGCTTTCAGATCTCCGCTTTCAGCAAGTCTGACTTCTATTTGTTTTACAAAAGCAGTGCGATTAAGGGTTCCGGTTAAAACATCATGGTTTGCCATATGCTGAAGATCCGCGGTGCGTTCTTCAACCCGGAGTTCAAGTTCGTCACGGGCGCGCAGAAGTTCAATTTCGGTGGTTTTTTTGTC
>NZ_CAKZPW010000418.1:0-12847 GCF_937139385.1 uncultured Maritalea sp.
GCTACCCACCGTCGACAAAAACCTTTTTAAGGCTTTGCGCGTGGTTTTGGCAAAAATCGGCGCCTAGGCATTCCATGTGATCTGCCACAAACTTTCACATCGAGAGGTCAGCTAAGTAGCTGATTACTCTACACAATGATGTCTAAGAAGAATGGTGTGCCCGGACAGATTCGAACTGTCGACCGTCCGATTAAAAGTCGGATGCTCTACCAGCTGAGCTACGGGCACTTGAAATTCACTGGCGAACAGCGCGGACAATAGTTTTATTGGCTGCTAAGTCAACAAGAAAAATCCAACTTTTTGAATTTTTCTTTCACGCTCATTTAGCGAGAGAGTTCAACGCCCCCAAAACCGCTAGCTTCGCACGTCACACCAGTGCGAGAAATCTGCAAACATAGCGAAATGGCCTCTGAAATATCTGAGATTGGACCGGCTATTAATCTCAAATCACCAGAATCATTATTGATTGGCAGCAATCTCGGCTCCAAACCAATCAACAATGTGCCAACATCCGCTTTGTAGCGCTGCCAAACGATTGGCGCGCCATCAACGGTTACTGTTGGGCCTATAATCAAACCAAACTCTGTTGAGCTGACTTGCACAGCTGGTGAGTTGTCGGCAACTGTGTTTGGTATGTTCAGTACTTGCTCATCAACCTTTTCGGGCAGAGCTTGCTGCAAAGTCTCTGGCGACGCTTCTGACATTGGGCGGTTATCGAAAAGGCTTGATTGGACAACCTTCACCTCATCAGTGCTTTTGATAATTTCTTCGCCATTCGCTTCATTGATCGACGCTGTGATCAATGAACGGTCAATCGTCGCATCCGCCGGAAGTGCTTCCATAAGCATAGGAATAGTTGATTCTAGGGCCCGAACACGCCTTGAGAACTTTGAACTTGATTCCTCGCCCAGCGTTAGTCTGGTGCCAGCGATAGAGTTGGCGCGTTTGAGCGAGGCGAATTCCAGCCGAATTGACGTCAATTCGGCCTGCAATTGATTGATTGTGCCTGACGAATTTCGAGTTTCGCGTAGACCGTTCAAAAATTTCGACGGCACAAAGTTCGCAATGCTCGTTAGCAAGACCATTGATGTAACAACACCCACGGCAATGAAGCCCCAGATTTTTACGTCTGCTTGTTCAAAACGGTTGATTTCTATTGAAGCCAAACTCGTCTCCCCTGGTCCGCGCGAATCGCAAAGTCTTAACCATCATTATTGCACAAGTTGAATAATTGGTTCATGTGCTGCAGGTCTGTTTCCATTTTGCCAACACATTCTTGCAATAAATGAAATGAATAATACTCAGATTCGGAGCAGCTTCCGCACATGACTGACACATTGACCATTGTCCTTGCAGCCGGCGAGGGGACGCGCATGAAGTCGACCACGCCAAAAGTCCTGCATAAAGTAGGTGGGTTGCCCATGCTGGGACACGTGGTTTCCAGTTGCCGCGCTGCAGGGGCCAGCAAAATCGCAGTTGTGTTGGGCCCAGAGCACCAAGCTTCTGCAAACTACCTGCAAAATCTCGACCCACAAATCCATACGGTTGTTCAACACGAACGATTGGGCACTGGCCATGCTGCCATGCAGGCCAGAGAACATTGGGCTGGTTTTGACGGTTATGTTTTTGTTCTGTTTGCCGACAATCCAATGATACAGGCGCAAACAATAGCGCAAGCAAAGTCAGTTCTTGACGATGGCGCTGACTTGGTTGTTGTGGGTTATGAGCCCGCTAGCCCATTCGGCCTTGGCCGACTAATCATGGACGGCGATCAGTTGGTTAGAATTGTGGAAGAAAAAGATGCCGACGACGATCAAAAACGCGTCGGCTTTTGCAACTCTGGTATTATGGGGTTTAAGGTCAATTGTCTCAAAGCAGTTATCGATGAAATTGGCAATGATAACGCGCAGGCTGAGTTCTATCTAACGGATGCGGCGCAAATTGCACGAAGTAAGAGCTTCGTCGTAAAAACGTCTAAAAGCCAAGAAAATGAAGTGCTTGGCGTCAATGATCGCGTTCAACTTGCCGCGGCTGAGCGCGTGTTTCAGACAAGAAAGCGCACACAAGCCATGTTGGGTGGTGTTACGCTAGTTGCACCAGAAACGGTGTTCTTTTCATACGACACTCAAATTGAACAAGATGTGATAATTGAACCAAATGTTGTCTTTGGTCCCGGTGTCACGGTTAAATCTGGCGCGACCATTCATGCTTTCTCTCATTTGGAAGGTGCTTTTGTTGACAAAGACGCCAACATTGGCCCCTACGCAAGGCTTCGTCCGGGCGCGAACATGGGGGCAGGCAGCAAGGCTGGAAACTTTGTCGAGGTCAAAAAGTCAGACATCGGACCCGGCGCAAAAATCAATCACCTGACATATATCGGCGATGCGCAAATTGGTGCTGGTACTAATGTTGGGGCAGGCACCATCACCTGCAACTACGATGGAAAAAACAAATTCAAAACAACCATCGGAGAGAACGCATTCATCGGCTCAAATAGCTCACTTGTAGCACCAGTTGAGATTGCAGATGGTGCCTATGTCGCTTCGGGAAGTGTTGTTACTCACAATGTAGAAAAAGACGCACTGGCTATAGCCCGCTCCAAACAAACGAACAAATCTGGCTACGCAAATGTCATCAGACAGCGTTGGACAGAGAAGAAAGACTGAGGAAAGACTATGTGCGGAATTGTTGGAATTGTTAGCGACAAACCAGTTGCCGATAGAATTGTAGATGCGCTCAAACGTTTAGAATATCGAGGGTATGACAGCGCCGGCGTTGCGACATTTGCTGATGGCAAAATGGATAGAAGACGTGCACCCGGAAAGCTAACAAACCTAAAGAAACGCATAAGTGAAGAGCCTTTGGCGGGTAACATTGGCATCGGCCACACACGTTGGGCGACCCACGGTGCACCGACCGAAGCAAACGCGCACCCACACATGACGCAAAAGGTTGCGGTCGTTCACAATGGCATTATTGAAAACTTCCGCGAACTACGAGATGAGTTGGGCGTTGATGGCTATGTTCCTGTTTCAGAAACAGACACTGAAATGGTTGCTTTGCTTGTCACGCGTGAAATGGACAAGGGCGCAGCGCCATTTGACGCTGCTGCAGCTGTTATCAAGCGGCTCGAAGGCGCGTTCGCCCTAGCAATGATGTTCAATGGTGAGGACAATCTCATCATCGGTGCCCGTCAGGGCGCACCCTTGGCCGTAGGTCACGGCGATGGTGAAATGATTTTGGGCTCAGATGCGATTGCACTTGCTCCATTCACCAACAAAGTTACCTACCTCGAAGAGGGCGATTGGGTCGCCCTGACAAAATCAGACGTGCGAATCTTTGATATTGATGGTTCGCCGGTCAATCGACCGATTTCGACAGCAAACACCGGTGCCGCCTTGGTGAGCAAGGGAAACCACCGGCACTTCATGTCCAAAGAAATCTACGAGCAACCCGACACGATTTCGCACACGCTTTCCAATTATGTGAATTTTGCGAAACGCAAAATTCAACTGCCGCAAGAATTGCCATTTGATTTTTCCAAATTATCAAAAGTTACTATCGCGAGTTGTGGTGGTTCATATTACGCAGCGATGATCGCAAAATATTGGTTCGAAAAATACGCTCGTCTACCCGTAGAGGTCGATATAGCGTCAGAATTCCGTTACCGCGAGCCGCCAATGGAAAAGGGCGGACTGGCGATTTTTGTTTCCCAGTCTGGTGAAACCGCTGATACATTGGCTGCGCTGCGATATTGCGTGTCTCAGGGGCAACACATCGCTTCGATCGTCAATGTGGCGGAAAGCACAATTGCACGAGAATCAGATGTGGTTTTCCCAACATTGTGCGGGCCAGAAATCTGCGTGGCTTCAACCAAAGCAACAACAGCGCAACAAACTGTTTTGGCAACTCTTGCAATCGCCGCGGGCAAACAGCGTGGTGTTTTGAGTGACAAAGATGAGTCAGAACTTGTTGATGCGCTTGCAAAACTCCCTGGCGCAATGTCAAAAGCTTTGGCATCCGAACCAAAAATCGCGAGTTTGGATAAAGCATTATCCAAAGCAAAAGACGTTTTCTATCTCGGCCGAGGTGCACTTTATCCTGTCGCTTTGGAAGGTGCACTCAAGTTCAAAGAGATTACCTACATCCATGCAGAAGGCTACGCTGCTGGTGAGCTGAAGCATGGGCCAATTGCCTTGATTGACGAAAAGGTGCCAGTTGTCGTTGTCGCTCCTTCAGACGCATTGCTTGAGAAAACACTTTCCAACATGCACGAAGTGGCTGCGCGTGGTGGCAATATCATTCTCATAACAGACGAAGCAGGCGCAAAGCACGCGGGCGACGACATAAATGAGATTATTCTGATGCCAGAAGCGCACGAATTGGTGCAGCCCATAATTGCGACAGTACCGGTGCAGTTGTTGGCGTATCATACTGCGGTGTTTATGGGGACGGACGTTGATCAGCCACGTAATTTGGCGAAGTCAGTAACTGTTGAATAGCGTAATCGCCACAAGTTGAACAATAAAACGCAATGTCTGATCGCTTAAGCGCCAATCAGGCATTGCACTATAAGATAGGCGCTCTATATAGATCAGACTATGAGCGAAAAACCAGACCACAACAATCATGACGAAGAGCACCCACCTCAAAAAGTGACGGCGGGACGTCGGCTTACAAATTACTTTCTGACTGGGCTAGTGATTGCGGCTCCAGTGGGTCTGACAATCTATATAACGTGGTCAATTATCCGCTTTGTTGATGACTTTGTTAAACCGCTCATTCCACCCCAATATAACCCCGATACCTATCTCCCAATAAGCGTGCCCGGATTTGGCCTTGTAATTGGCGCTCTTGCTCTAATTATGCTTGGATTCCTAACCGCAAATCTGGTCGGCAGAACCTTGGTGCAATTTAGTGAATCAATTTTGCATCGGATGCCGTTTGTTTCAGTGCTTTATCGTGGCCTAAAACAGATTTTTGAAACTGTGGTCAGCCAAAGCCACTCCAACTTCAAACAGGTTGGTTTGATCCAATATCCCCGCCCAGGGTTGTATGCTTTGGTATTCATTTCGACGGATGCGAAAGGTGAAGTGGCCGAAAAGGTAGTTGGGAAAGATGTAACGAGTGTCTTTTTGCCAACGACACCAAATCCCACGTCAGGCTTCTTGCTGTTTCTGCCCCGTAGTGAGGTGCAAATTCTCGATATGACGGTGGAAGACGGTGCCAAATTGGTTATTTCTGCAGGGCTTGTGTCGCCAGAATATCAAAAGAAAACCGCCGAGCTTGCAGCAAAATCTGGCCTCTCTTCCAAGAAGAAATAGGTTTTTGCCTATCCTGCTCTGATCAGTGGAATCGCTAGATCTTTCCTGAACAAATAGAGCAGGGTGCGCGCTGCTTCGCCTTCAGCTCCTTGAAGTCCGGGATTGCGCTCCAACAGATCAACCGCATCATCATGTGCGATTTCCAAAAGGTCTTTATGGTAATCGGGAATTGCAATGCGAAATCCGGGCATGCCAGATTGACGCGTACCCAGCAGATCACCTTGTCCGCGCAACTCCAAATCTCGTTCAGCAATCTCAAACCCATCTTCTGTCGCACGGATGGTTTTCAGCCGCGCTTGCGCCATTTCAGTTAGTTTGTCGCCGTGCAAAAGTAAGCATGCCGATCGTTTGTCGCCTCGGCCGACACGGCCTCGCAATTGATGAAGTTGAGAGAGACCAAATCGCTCTGCATGTTCAATAATCATGATTGTAGCGTTGGGCACATCGACCCCAACTTCAATCACGGTGGTTGCAACTAAAATTGAAAGTTCATTTCGTTGAAAGCGCTCCATAACTTCCTGTTTCTCATCAGCTTTCATGCGTCCATGCACCAAGCCCACACGGTCTCCAAATACTTGGCTTAACGCTTTATGCCTATCCTCTGCGGAAACGAGGTTTAAATTTTCAGATTCTTCAACCAGGGGGCAAACCCAAAATGCCTGCGCACCTTCCGCAACCTTTGCCTTCAAGCGAGCGATAACGCGCTCATATTCGTTTGAAGAAAGGATTGCGGTATCGATTGGCTGTCTGCCTGCTGGCTTTTCTTTGAGCAAGCTCACATCCATGTCACCAAAGTGGGTGAGCACCAACGTGCGAGGAATGGGCGTGGCGGTCATCACAAGCAATTCCGTCTTGCGGCCCTTTTCTGAAAGGGCAAGTCGCTGGTGTACGCCGAAACGATGTTGCTCATCAACGACAGTCAGCCCTAGCGATTTGAAAACGACACTTGATTGGAATAGGGCGTGAGTGCCAACAACAATGTCGATTTCACCAGATTCAATGCGCGCTTGAATGGCGCGGCGCTCTCCCGCAGGCATCTTGCCGGTAAGCAAAGCCACTTGCAATCCGGCCTTTTCCCCAATCTCTGCAATCGTTGAATAGTGCTGTGTTGCCAAAATTTCAGTGGGTGCCATCAATGCGCTTTGGTGGCCCGCTTCTGCCATTGCCGCCATTGCCATTAGGGCAACAACGGTCTTACCAGACCCCACGTCACCTTGAACCAGCCGTGCCATTTTGCGATTTGAGCGCAAATCATTCTCTATGTCGGTGACCGCCGCTTCTTGACCACCTGTAAGCTTAAAGGGCAGGGCTTCGCGCACTTTTTGGGTGCTCTTACCGGTAAGGAGGCGTTGCACACCGCTTTCGCGTGTCATGGTTGCCCGCACCAATTGTAGGGTCAGCTGGCCAGCAAAATACTCGTCATAAGCCATTCGCGCTCGCGCAGCGCCTTCGATCTTTGCTTCAGCGGGCGTTTGCGGATCGTGTGTTTGGTGCATCGCTGTTTTAAACGACGGCCAACCGTTCAAATCGAGCCGTGAATGGCCAATCCATTCGGGCACATCGGGTAGCTTTGAAAGCGCATGCTGCGTCGCAAGTTGTAGTTTTTTTGACGTTAGGCCACTGGTAAGTGGGTAGACGGGTTCAACCAAAGGCAAATCATCGAATTTGTCCTCATCAACGATATAATCTGGGTGATTCAGCTGTGGAATGCCATGATAAAATGTGACGAGACCGGAGACATACTTCTTGTCGCCCACAGGTAAGGTTTTTTCCAACCAAGAAGCGCGGCCGGCAAAGTAAGAAATCACGATCTCACCGCTCTCGTCGTGCGCTTCAATTCTATAAGGAACCCGTTTGTTGTTGCGCGGGGGTGGTATGTGCCGATCGATATGCAATAGAAAAGTGGAAATTGCCCCGGGTTGAGCAAACTGCACGCCCGGTTGTTGGCGCCGATCAATGATGCCCGACGGCATATGCATCAACACATCAAGCAACACTGCATCCTGATTCTCAGGCGCACCGAAGAATGAAGCCATCAGTTTGCTCAACTGTGGGCCAACACCCTTAACGGTGCTCACGGCTGCAAAAAGTGGATTTAGAATGTCTGGACGTGCCAATGATTCTTCCCAAATCGGTGATTTCTTGCAATTTATATCCTAATTGTCCGCGGCGAAAGGCTGACAAAACCGAATTATCCGCGTAAATGGGAGCACGAAATTGGCGCAAATCAAATGGTGGTTCCCTGTGACTGGTACAAAACGTGAAAATCCTCAAGATCGTTTGAAGAAAATCAAATATCGCGCGCACCACCGTGGCACTCAGGAAATGGATATCATCCTCGGTGGCTTTGTGGATGGAGCTGTAGCAGATTACACATCAGCGCAGTTGGATGACCTTGAAGCTTTGATGAGCGAAACAGACGCAGATCTTTACAATTGGATTATTGGCAAAGAGCCGCTGGACAATGCGCCTTTTCCCGATCTTTTAAAACAGATCTCCCAGTTTCAACATGACCGCGTTTCGGACGAATAATGGCAAGTTCTAACGACAAGACACTGGCGCATGACAAGCGCTTGGATGTGAATGCGCTCTCGCCCAATCGTTTTATCACCGGTGTGCCCGATGGTATGCAGCCGGTTGAACTGGCGCGATTGGTTGAAATTGAGGCAAAGGCCAATCCATCAAGACGTGTTTCGGTTTGTTTTGTCGCGCGCGATGGCCGCCGCATGCAGAAAATGGCGGAGCTGCTAAAAAGGTTAATGCCGTCACACAATATTTTGGCGTTTCCGGCGTGGGACTGTTTGCCTTACGATCGGGTGTCACCAAATGCCTCTGTTTTGGCGGAACGGATGACGACCCTTGCTGCGCTGCGCAATGCGGCAAACGTTGGCACCGTTGTTGTAACTTCAGTCAATTCTATTGTGCAAAAAACTGTTTCAACGCAATTTGTTGATGAATTTTCTTTTAGCGTTACATCAGGTCAAGTGGTTCAAACCGAACGGCTAACTGGTTGGGCGACGGTTAATGGCTACATGCGGGTGCCAACAGTCCGTGAGCCAGGTGAATACGCAGTGCGCGGCGGCTTGATTGATTTGTTCCCAGCGGGATATGAAAATCCGCTGCGATTTGATTTTTTCGGGACCAGCCTCGAGAGCATTCGAACTTTTGACCCAGAAACGCAACGAACGATTGCGCAACAAAAAACGGCGACCATGGTGCCGATGGGCGAAATCGTTTTACACGAAGACGCCATCTCGCGTTTTCGTCGCGGCTATACCGCCAGTTTTGGCGGCAACACGGCCAACGATCCGCTATATGCTGCGATCAGTGCCGGTCAACGTTTTGCTGGCATGGAACATTGGTTACCCCTTTTCTATGAGCAAATGGGCACCTTGCCCGACTTCTTGCACGAAGCACCACTTGTGTTGGATGAGCAAGTCAATCAGGCCATCGCAGAGCGTCGCGTTCAAATCTCAGACTATTATGAAGCGCGCCGCGAAGCCTTTGAAGAAGGTGATGCAGGCACTGTTTATAAACCTTTGCCAGCAGATCGGCTGTACCAATTGGGCGACGATCTGGCTTTGGCCAACCCGGGAGATGTTGTTCAAATCACGCCGTTTGCGACTTTGGACAGCGGGTTGCTTTCAAATGAAAACCGAGAAGGTCAACTTGCCCCTAATTTTTCA
Organism: uncultured Maritalea sp.; assembly: GCF_937139385.1. NCBI lineage: Bacteria > Pseudomonadati > Pseudomonadota > Alphaproteobacteria > Hyphomicrobiales > Devosiaceae > Maritalea > uncultured Maritalea sp. The sequence goes on from NZ_CAKZPW010000418.1 coordinate 9,011, forward strand.
AAAGAGCGGCAATCGGACAGCATAAATCTGTTTGAGGCGGTCATAGATACTGCAAAAGCAGGAGCACGCGCAAAAAAACAAGTCGTTATTGCGTGTTGGACCCAAGGCACGCGCGACCGCATGGCACAGGTGCTCAAAGATCACGACGTCACAAAAACAAAACTTATTGAGCACTGGCCCCAAGTCAAAACCCTAAATATTGGCGAAGTCGGTCTTATTGTTCTGGGCCTTGAAAGTGGCTTTGAAACCAAAGATCTTTTGGTCTTGTCAGAACAAGACATTCTTGGCGAACGCATCATTCGCGCGTCTAAACGCCGAAAAGGGGGAGAGGCGCTTACCGAGGCAACCGGGTTGGCGTCTGGCGACTTGGTGGTGCACGTAGATCACGGTATCGGCCGTTTTGTCGGCCTGAAGGCGATCGACGTTATGGGTGCCCCGCACGATTGTGTTGAAATTGCCTATTCCAAAAACGACCGCCTTTACTTGCCTGTTGAAAATATCGAGCTGCTCTCGCGATATGGATCGGATGCCGGTGATGGCATTTTGGATAAACTTGGCGGCGTTGCGTGGCAGGCAAAGAAAGCCAAGCTGAAAAAGCGCATCCGCGAAATGGCGGAACAGCTCATCCAAATTGCAGCGGCCCGCACCATGTCCAAAGGCGATGTGGTCGAACCGCAGATGGGCGTTTATGAAGAGTTCTGTGCTCGTTTCCCTTATGAGGAGACAGAAGATCAATTAACGGCGATTGATGCGATATTTGACGACCTTTCAACTGGCCGCGTGATGGATCGCCTTGTTTGTGGGGACGTTGGCTTTGGTAAAACTGAAGTTGCGCTGCGCGCGGCATTCGCTGTCGCGCTTTCTGGCAAACAAGTGGCCATTGTTGTGCCAACAACGCTTTTGGCGCGTCAGCATTTCAAAACATTCTCGGAACGTTTCGCGGATTTGCCGGTTCGGGTGCGCCAAGCCTCCCGTTTGGTGAGCGCGAAAGAACTCAAACTCACTAAAGACGGTCTGACCGATGGCAGTGTTGATATCGTTATCGGTACCCATGCTTTGCTGGCAAAAACGATAAAGTTCAAAGACTTAGGTTTGCTTGTTATCGATGAAGAGCAGCACTTTGGTGTTGGACACAAAGAGCGCCTGAAAGAACTCAAATCGAGCGTTCACGTTTTAACGCTTTCAGCCACGCCAATTCCAAGAACGCTCCAGCTTGCACTAACCGGCGTGCGAGACCTATCGCTTTTGGCCACACCGCCAGTGGATCGGCTCTCAGTACGTAGTTTCGTTTTGCCGTTCGATCCTTTGGTGGTGCGCGAGGCGTTATTGCGTGAAAAATACCGGGGCGGGCAGTCTTTTTATGTGGTTCCCCGCATCAAGGATCAGGCAGAAATTGTACGCTTTTTGGATGAGCAAGTGCCAGAAGTCAGCTATGTGGTTGCCAATGGGCAAATGCCACCAAGTGAACTCGACGACATTATGAATGCCTTCTATGACGGCAAATTCGATGTGCTAATTGCCACCACCATCGTAGAATCTGGGTTGGACATTCCAACCGCCAACACGCTCATTGTCCACCGCGCCGACAATTTTGGACTTTCCCAATTGCACCAAATTCGCGGGCGAATTGGGCGTTCTAAAATCCGCGCCTATGCGCTGTTCACAACACCAACTCATCAAAAACTAACGGACATGGCAACGCGCCGGCTCACAGTGCTGCAATCGCTGGATAGCTTGGGTGCTGGTTTCCAACTGGCAAGTCACGACCTTGATATTCGGGGTGCCGGCAATATCCTTGGGGAAGAGCAATCGGGCCACATTAAAGAAGTTGGGTTTGAACTCTATCAAGCAATGCTTGAAGAAGCAGTTGCAACGCTCAAATCTGGCGGTGATATGGACGAGGACGACGGCAAATGGTCGCCGCAGATATCATTGGGCATGCCTGTAATGATTCCAGAGGCTTACGTTCCGGATTTGCAGGTTCGCATGCAGCTCTATCGCCGTTTGGGAGATCTAACAGAATCCGCCGAGATCAATGCGTTTGGAGCCGAATTGATCGATCGATTTGGACCACTCCCTGAAGAAGTCCAACACTTGCTCAAAATTGTTCTGGTTAAATCACTCTGCCGCACCGCAAATGTTGAAAAAGTGGATGCTGGACCAAAAGGCGCTGTAATCACATTGCGCAATGGTATGTTCCCTAATCCACATGGATTGGTGCAAATGGTTGCAGATAAAAGAGAACACGCTAAAGTGCGCCCGGACCAGAAGTTAGTATTTTCGCGTAATTGGCCTGACGCCAATAAGAAATTGATGGGGGCAGCAAGAATCCTAACACAGCTGGCAAAACTGGCGGCAACTGACGCGTAGATGCATTCCATTTCTTTCACGCTATCAACCATTTGAAAGAAAATCCGTTGGATTGGTCAAACCGTCATGTTATTGCCCGAATTGAGGGTTCAAAAGGGACAGAATTTTGGCGCGCAGGATTGTCAATGAAAATTGCCTTGCGCTGCAATCAGGGAATGCAATGAATAAGATGAAAAACAAATTCGCACCGTTGGCAGTTTTTGCCGCATTGGCCTTGTTTGCTGGCGCAGCACACGCGCAAGACGCGGCTGCACAGCAACCAGTTAATCCTGAAGACAACTGGGTCAAAGTATGTGACAAATTGAAGTCTGGCGAAAAGGCGTGCATTGTGCGTCAAGTTGTATTTGCAGGCTCAACCAAGATCGGCGCATTCACATTCCGCGACGATCCATCATCCAAAAATCGTTATTTTGTGCAAGCAGAAATGCCTCTGGCGATTTCTTTGCTGTTCAACCTAAAGTGGCAGATTGATGGTGCAAAGCCATTCTATACGCCGTGGGCGACTTGTGATCCGACCAAATGCACCAGCCACTCCAATATGCCAAACGCCTTCTTGGAGTCTCTTAAGCGTGGTGCAAAACTGACAATGACCGCAAAAAACCGGGCATTCAAGGATCTTTCAATTGATATTGATTTGAACGGCTTTACCGCGGTTTATGAGGGCGACAAGGCACTCACACCTTCAGAATTCCAAAATCAACTTTCTGGACAATCAGCGCTTCAGCAACAACTGCAAGAAGCGGCTGAGAAAATCAGACAAGAAAAACAAGCTACAGAAGCTCCAGCTCCAACTGACGGGAACTAAGAGTTTGCTTTGAATTGTTTGAGTTTGAAAGGGTCGCTTTGGCGGCCCTTTTTTTATCGGCCCATGCCGAATTGAAATGCAAATTTGCGCAATGGGCTCAAGCTTTTCAGCGCCCAAACACCACCCAGTCGCACGCCTTGGGCCGGAAGCATTTCGGTGATCAACGACCGAAATAGCCCATCCACAAACCCACCAGTGCGCTTTAGGTCGCCTTGGCGCAAATCGTCATACTTTTTGCTGGCGTTGCGAGCGTCAGTTGCGGAAAACCCTGGCACCAGTCCGTCGATGGCCGCAACATAGTCTTCGACATCGCGCAAGCCCAAATTCAGCCCTTGGGCACCAATGGGCGGGAACGCGTGCGCCGCTTCGCCGATCAGAAAGGCACCGTCTTTGCCAACAACTGGTACCGCAAGATTGCTCAGGGGAAATACAAAGGCCTTTGTCAAAGGCTTTGCGTGGCCAAACAAATGGTGCGATTTTTTTCCTAGCTCTTGGGCAAAGTCTGCCGCTGGCATATTGGCGACCTTTTGCAAAACCTCATGGTCATCTAGCCAGACCAAATTGATTTTGTTATCGCCAGCGGGGACTAACGTAAATGGACCGTTTTCATAATGAAACTCAACAGAAGTTTCTTTTTCAACACGGTCAAATTCTACATCAGC
>NZ_CAKZPW010000419.1:0-20564 GCF_937139385.1 uncultured Maritalea sp.
CACCAAACCTTCTTGGGCCAAAGCGGGCAGCATTTGATTGGCCACATGTTGGATATAGTCGTCGGCCCGGTCTTTAAACTCGGGCGGTGTGGCGTGTGCGCCCAAAAATGTGGTTTTGATGTTGATCGGGCGTAAAGTTGCGAGCTTTTTAGCGGCCAAGAGCATGTTGCGCTCTGAGGTTAGATCAAGGCCATAGCCAGATTTAATCTCGATGGTGGTTACGCCCTCGGCCAACAATGCATCGAGCCGAGGCAATGCCATTGCAACCAACTGATCAACCGTTGCAGCGCGGGTGGCGGTGACCGTTGATAAAATGCCACCGCCAGCGCGGGCCACTTCCTCATAAGATGCGCCTTCAAGCCGCATTTCAAATTCGTTGGCGCGATTGCCGCCATAGACCAAATGTGTGTGGCAATCGATCAGCCCGGGGGTCACCAGCGCGCCCTGCAAATCATGTTGACGCCATGTGTTAAACGGCGCGGGTACGTCTGCGCTTTGGCCGATCCAGACAATCTGATCATTTTGCACCGCAATTGCGCCATCTTCAAGCAGACCGCCATAGCGCTGATCGGGTAAATCCATCAGTGCGATCTGTGTGTTGATCAACAGATAGTTGGTTTTCGACATCAAAATGCGCCCTAAAATTAGTCAGCGTTTTAACAGGCAATGCTTGCCAGCCATAAAAATATGTATATGCTTATTTTTAATATGTCCATACATATTCAATCTGTCAAATGGAACTGAAATGCAGCATATTTTCGCCAAATCCGCCCTATTGCCCAATGGGTGGGCAACCAATGTCAGGCTTTCAATTGAGGGCGGCAAAATCGCCAAAGTTGAAGCCAACGCGATTAAACAGGAAAACGACACAGACCTTGGCGAGCAGTTACTATTGCCCGCCATTTCAAATGTGCACAGCCATTCGTTTCAACGAGCGATGGCCGGATTGTCGGAACGGCGCGGGGCATCAACGGATAGTTTTTGGACCTGGCGCGATGTGATGTATCGGTTTTTGGACCAGCTCAGCGTTGACAATATTCACGCGATTGCCGCCTTCACCTTTATGGAAATGGCAGAAGCTGGTTTTGCTGCGGTGGGTGAATTCCACTATGTGCACCATCAAACTGGGGGCACCCCATACGACAATGTGGCAGAGACCAGTTTGCAGATCATCGACGCCGCACAGGAAGTTGGATTGGGGCTGACCCATTTGCCCGTGCTTTATAGCTTTGGTGGGGTGAATGGCGAACCGCTTAAAGGTGGGCAACAACGGTTTGGCAGCGATTTTGATTTGTTCGCACTCATGGTTGAAGGCGCGCAATCGGCATTGAAAACCGCGCCTGCTGATTTTCATTTGGGTGTTGCGCCCCATTCCTTGCGGGCGGTGAATAAGGACCTGTTGGCCCAAGTCACCCAATTACTGCCCGGCGCGCCGGTGCATATGCATATTGCAGAACAGTTGGCTGAAGTGGATGACGTAAAAACCCATTGGGGCGCACGGCCCGTTGAGTGGCTTTTGGAAAATGCGCCGGTTGATCAACACTGGTGCTTGATCCATTGCACGCATATGACGCCAGAGGAAACCATCGGTTTGGCCAATACGGGGGCTGTCGCCGGACTTTGTCCGATCACCGAAGCCAATTTGGGGGATGGGATTTTTGAGGCGGTGCGCTTTGTTGAACATGGCGGACAATTTGGCATCGGCTCGGATAGCGACTTGCGGATTTCTTTGGCTGAAGAGCTGCGCACGCTCGAGCACTCCCAACGTTATAAAACCAACCAGCGCACCCTATTGGCAAAGCCACATGGCTCGAACGCGCAATTTCTGTTGCAAAGTGCCGCTGCCGGGGGTGCGCAGGCGCTTGGGCGACAATCAGGGCGCATTGAAGCGGGCCAATGGGCTGATCTGTTTAGCCTAGACCCCCAATTAATTCTGGCGGATGGGCTGAACGAAAGCCTTGCTTTGGACTATTGGATGTTTGCAGGGCGCAATGACAATGTTCACAACCTATGGTCAGCGGGGCGGCATATTGTTAAAGATGGGCAACATATCAACCGTGCTTCGTTTGAACTGAAATTCAGGCAAACGCTGCGCAAGCTGCGAGCCCTATTGTAATTGATGACCACGCGCCCTGAACCTGTTTATCTCAAGATCAAAAACGAGCTGCTGGACCGCATTCGAAACGGTGAATTGCGGCCAGGGGATAAGGTGGAGCATGAAGAAATAATTGCTCAGCAATATGATTGTGCGCGGGCAACGGTTCACCGGGCCATCCGAGAGTTGGCCGAAGAAGGCTATGTGGAACGCAAACGCCGGGCGGGCACCCGTGTTGCTTCAGCGGGCACACGCGCCACGCGGGTAACCATTCCCCTTGTGCGCCAAGAAATCGAAGAACGCGGAGCCAGCTATCGGTTCACGGTGCTTGAACAAGCGGTAAGGGAAACGCCACAGGCCATAGCCGAAAATTTAGGGGTAGAGCGAGGCACAAAAGCGCTTTATCTACGTTGTGTGCACTTTGCCAGTGACATTCCTTTTCAATTGGAAGAACGCTGGATCAACCTTGAAATGGTACCCGAGGCAGAACACGCCAATTTTGATCAGATCAATCCGAATGAATGGCTGGTGCAGTCTTCACCCTATTCAGAGGCGGCGCATTTCTTTTCAGCACAAAACGCAAATGCTGAACAAGCCAGCACGTTAAATGTGTTAGAAAACGATGCCCTTTTTGTCATTGAGCGCCGCACACATCTTGGCGGCAAAGCAATCACCTATGCCCAATTGTTACATCCGGGCGCAAACTACCGCATGACGGCCAAAAACTTCAGTTTTTCGACAAAAAATTAACGGTTCCTACTTACATTGAATTTGTATATTTCACAATACGGTTAAGTTAACATATTAAGTTGTTGCTTCGCCGATCAATTGAGTAGGCGTCCGTGATCAAATTCGATTTCGCAACAAATATGGGGAACAACCCCAACTCGGTTGCCTTAATAGGCGATATTGCTGCGGACTTAGAATTTGCGACAGTTCGTCCCTATATGGGGCTGGCTGATGCTGAGCGCCTATCAAAGACAAATCCGGTCAATTTCTTCCTGTTTGACTATGGGTCGGACTTTGAAAAAACGGTGGAACGCATTAGCGAAATTCGGGCCAGCCATCAATTGCGGGTGCGGTTTGCGCCGCTGATTTGTTTTGTTGAGACACCGTCAAAAGAGTCGATCATTGAGTGTGTTAATGCGGGCTTTGATGACATATTGACAATTCCATGGGTCGCCTCTTCGATCAAAAACCGCTTGGCCAAACAAGTGAACACCAAAAATGTTTATTTTGAAACCGACAGCTATTTCGGCCCGGACAGGCGCCGGTATAATGATGAAGCAAAAAAGCGCGGCGAAAAAGCACCCGCATCGGGTTTTGGCTTTCGGCGCTATGAATTTGTGCGCAACAATTTCGCTGGCGTACAAATCATGCAAGACAAAGTTGTTGGCAAAGCCCCTAGACGGCAAAGCGCGGCCTCAAACAAAGGCGTGCAACATCGGATGAGCATTTAGGTTTAACCCTTCATATGCGCATTAGTGCGTAATGCCCTCCAAATCCGCAATTAACCAACAAGCGGCGACACTGGCTTGAACTTTCAAACCATTGCGAGCCGAAAAATGTTTAAACTCCCTGCATTGAAAATCGCCTATCGCCTCCCCCTGGCGCTAACTGGGTCAGCCCTTGCCATAGGCATTGGGTTGGGCGTTGCAAGTTTTATCATTAGTTCCAACACCGTTGGGCAAATGACGCGCACCAAGCTTGAGACCATAGTGGAAAGCCGCGAGGTGGCGCTGAAAAACTATTTTGAGGGCGTTAGATCAGACCTGTTTGTGGAGGCGCAAAACCCGGTAGCGATCAATGGCATTAAAGATTTGAGCAAGGCGTGGGCACAAATCGAAGGCAACCCTGAGCAGGTCTTGCAAAATGCATATGTGAACAATAATCCCTATCCGTTGGGGGAACGGCATTTATTGCAAAGCGCCAATACGGGCGAATGGTATGATGGTGTTCACGCCAAATATCACCCCTATTTCACTGCCCTGTTGGAACAAATGGGCTATTACGACATATTTCTTTTCAACAATAAGGGGCAATTGCTCTACACCGTTGCCAAAGAAAATGATTTTGCCACCAATTTTGCGCCAAATGGTGGGCGGTGGGCTGCAAGCGATTTGGGGAAAGCCTTTCAAGCCGCATCACAAATGCAGCTCGGCGAACTTAAATTTCTAGACATCTTCCCCTACCCGCCCTCAAATGATGCACCGGCGAGTTTTATATCCACTCCCGTATTCGACAAGGGCGAACGCATTGGGGTGCTGGCCTTTCAAATCCCGGTCGATCAATTCACCAAAATCATGCATGATAAAACTGGTTTAGGCGTCACGGGCGAAACATTTATTGTTGGGGGTGACCATTCGTTCCGCAACGATTCTGTGTTCACTGACCAAAACGACATCCTTACCACCAAGCTCGATTATGCCGCCATTGATGATGCGCTTGCGGGCAAATATGGCTATACAGTCACCGATACCTATCGGGGAGAGGAGTTAAACCTCTTAAGCGTGCCGTTTGAGTTTGCCGGGATCAATTGGGCGGTTGTTGCCGTGCAAGGGGTGTCTGAAGCAAACGCGCCCGTCGATCAATTGCGCAATCTCTTGTTGGCCATCGGCTCAATTATCTTAGGGGTTATTATGATTGCCGGGTTTTTGTTTGCCCGCACCATCACCCGCCCGATTGCCAACCTATCCAACACAATGGCGGATTTGGCTGAAGGCAATTTGGATGTGGATGTTGAAGGTACACAGGGCCAAGACGAGTTGGGGGATATGGCGCGCGCGGTGGATGTGTTCAAAGAAAATGCCATTGCCCGGCGTCGATTAGAAGAAGAAAGTGAGCAAGAGGCCAATGCGCGTTTGGCCCGCCAATCCAAAGTGGAAACACTCATCACGCAGTTCCGTGGTTCTGTGGGTGAAGCTTTAGAGACCGTTTCGCGCAACACAGGACAAATGACACAAACCGCAAATGTGTTGACGGGCATTGCCACAGACACATCAGGGCAAGCCAATGAGGTGGCCAGCGCTTCTAAAGAAGCTTCGGCAAACGTGAAAGCGGTGGCCGCTGCCGCAGAAGAATTGGCGGCTTCAATCGAAGAGATTTCGCGTCAGGTATCCAAAACCAATTCGATCGTCAATACTGCGGCTGAAGCGGCGCAAAGCACCAATACCAAGGTGACCCGACTGGCGGATGCGGCGCAACGCATTGGTGATGTGGTGGCGCTTATTCAAGATATTGCAGAGCAGACCAATTTGTTGGCACTCAATACCTCAATTGAAGCGGCCCGGGCGGGTGAAATGGGCAAAGGCTTTGCGGTTGTTGCAACAGAGGTGAAGAGCCTTGCCAATCAAACAGCCAGCGCAACCGAAGAAATTGCCAACCAAATCACTGAAATTCAAGATAGCACCAAAGAGGCTGTGCAAGCGATTGAACAGATCGCGCAAACCATGGCGGAAGTAACGAGCTATACCACCTCGATCGCCTCTGCGGTGGAAGAGCAAGGGGCAGCGACCGCTGAGATCAGCCAAAGCGTTACCCAAGCGGCAACGGGCACCGAACAGGTGGCAGGCTCGATCAATTTGGTGACCACATCGGCGGGGGAAACCAACCAAAGCGCGAACCAAGTTTTGGTGGCTTCTGAAGATATGGCACGCCAGGCCCAAACCTTACAATCAACCGTTGATACATTCTTGTCCGAAGTTGCTGCAGCTTAAACTGGTCCTCCCCGGTTTAGCTCATGCCAAATGGCCCCTATTTAGGGGCCATTTTTCGTTTGCATAGCCATGAGTTCTCCCCTAGCGTTTGTTGTTTAAACGCCCCTCCTTTGAGTAATCCTCATGATCAAACCCCAACATCGAATTTTTGCGATCTTCTTCTTGTTTGCATTTGGACTTGGATCACTATTGTCACGACTTGCTGACATACAAGTACAACTGGGCATTCAAGAGGGGCAACTGGGATTGGCGCTGATGTGCAGCTCGTTGGGCATGTTGGTTTTTTTGACCTTGGGCGCACCGCTGGTCGAAAAAATTGGCACCAAGCGCACGTTCATTATTGGCAATATTGCGATGATTTCCCTCTATATTCTTGTGGCTGGCTCATCGGTTTACTGGGTTGTGATTGCCACCATTCTGATGGGTGGCATGGCGGTGGGCGCGATGGAAATCTCCATCAATGTGGAAGCAGATCGGCTTGAAGCCCATATTAGGCGGCGCATTATGAATCGCTGCCATGGGTTCTGGAGCTTTGGCTTTTTTGCAGCGGCCCTTCTGGGCGGTTTTATGCGCCAATTTGATGTGTCGCCCTTCATGCACATGATTGTGGTTTTTCCCATTGTTGCCCTTGGCACAATTGGCGCGGTGATTGGCCAAGAAATGGCCCCGGAAAAACCTGACGCCAGTGCCGAAAAGCCAGGGATATTTACAAAACCCACCCCATTTATTTTGGCGCTTTGTGCGGTGTCCTTTGGTGCATTGATCGCTGAAGGTGCGGGCATTGATTGGTCGGTCATTTACATGCGTGACAGTTTTGAAATCGCTGAGTTTGTGGAAAGCTCAAGCCTGATCGCCTTTACGTTGGTGATGGCGCTGACCCGGTTTTTCGCCGACCCGGTGGTGGAGAAATTCGGCACGGTGCTGATGGCGCGTATCTCTATTGGCATTACAATAGTTGGCGTTTCACTGGTGGGGATTGCCCCCACGTTCTGGCTGGCCATTTTGGGGTTCATGCTGTTGGGCATGGGTTCAAGCATCATCTATCCGCTCGCGGTATCCGCTGCCGCCCGTCGTCAAGATCGACCCGCCTCGATCAATGTGGCCTCTTTGGCGCAAACCGCCTTCTTGGTGTTTTTTATTGGCCCAGCCAGCCTTGGCTTTATCGCTGAGAGCTTTGGCATTCGCATGGCATTAATGGCCCCCTTGCCCCTCTTGGTGCTAGGGTTGGCGTTTGCCGGCATCTTAGATGAAAGCCGGTTCCCCAGTGCGAAGAAATCGATTAAATTGGATTAATGAGTTCACACCTTGATCATTTGCCCCCAATTGTTGATGGGCGACAATCTGAGACCGCGTTGCGGGTGCAACGGGGCACCATGCGTTTGTTGCGTGAACGGTTTGATTTTTGTTGCTTTGCGGAAGTCTATTTGGCCAATGGGCGGCGTGCGGACTTGTTGGGCGTCGGCCCGAAGGGTGACATTTGGATTGTTGAGATTAAATCAAGCTTGCAGGACTATCAGGTGGACAATAAATGGCCTGAATATCACCAGTTTTGTGATCGCTTTTTCTTTGCGAAACCACCCGAATTGGATGGCGATATTTTTCCCGAAGATCAAGGTTTAATCGTAGCTGATGGGCACGGTGCGGAAATATTGCGCAATGCAGACGAGGACAAATTGCCTGCCGCGCGGCGCAAAGCCATGATGCTTAGAATTGCCCGCATGGGCGCGGACCGGATCCATCAATTGATGGACCCCGGCCCCAGCGCACTTTAGTTGGCTGCAAGCTCATCTTTGAGCCTTTTGATCAACTCTAGACGCTCTTTGTCGCTCTTTTTTCTCGTCAGCAGATTGCCCAATTCAATTGAAAACTGAGTATATTCGCTGGTCCAATCGGCATTGAATTGTTCTGGATCGATACGCGGGGCATCTGTGTGGACGACGCGGGCGATACCTGTGGCACGAAGTTCAAAACGATCATCCAATTGTGGCGCACGCACCTTATCGCCGTTCAACCCTTTTTCAGCCAAGGCTTTTTGCATGGCCTTGCGTCCCTCATCTTCCCCATGGGTGAGGAAAATCGCGCCGTGCGCGGGCAAACGTTCTGCAATCCAATCCATCAATTCTGTGTGGTCACCATGGGCGGAATAATTGCCAATGGAACGAATATTTGCCCGCACCACGTGGTTTTCGCCGTGAATGCGCACTTCAGGACTTCCAGACTGAATGAAATTACCCAATGTGCCTGGTGCTTGATAGCCCACAAACAAAACCGTTGATTTGGGGTCTGAAATATTGTTGCGCAAATGGTGTTTGATGCGGCCCGCATCGCACATGCCAGAAGCAGCCATTATGATGGCGCCACCATTGATCTTGTTGATGTCTTTTGACTCTTGCACTGATTCAACAATGCGGAACCGATTGTCAGCAAATAGCTCGTCTGGGCTAAGTTCCATATCGTGAAACCCTTTAGAATGCCGCTTGAACACAGCGGTCACCTTTCGGGCCAAGGGACTATCAAGAAAGACCAATTGTGGATCAATATCACCATTTTTGATCAACAATCCGATATCGTGTAGCAATTCTTGCGATCGTTCGACCGCAAAGGCGGGGATCACCAAATTGCCCCCACGCCCCAGCGCGCGGTTGATTTCAGTTTTGAGAACGTCACGACGTTTTTCTAGAGAATAATCATCACGTTCCCGACCACCGTAGGTGCTTTCACAAAGGATATAGTCAAAGCCAGCTGGCGCATCAGGTTCGAGATAGAAGACCTTTTCATCTGGGCCAATATCGCCTGAAAACAAAATGTGAATCGGTTTGCCACTCGCATCGTCTACTTGCACCTCAATAGAAGCTGAACCTAAAATATGCCCCGCATTCCAAAACCGTGCTTTTACACCTGGACCGGGTTCAAACCATGTTTGATATTCATATCCCACTGGGCGGGTTAGCGCTTCTTGTGCGTCTTCTTTTGTGTAGAGCGGATCAATGGGCGGCTTGCCTTTGCGGGCGCGCCGACGATTTTCACGCTCAGCTTCATACTCATGAATGCCGGCGCTATCGGGCAACAAATAATCCATCAACCCGGCGGTCGCCTCTATGGCGTGAATTGGACCTTCAAAGCCATGTTTCACTAGTTTGGGCAACAGGCCCGCATGATCAATATGAGCGTGGGTGAGCAGCACATAATCAATGTCCGCCGGGCGAAATGGAAACGGTTTTTCGTTCAAGGCACGAACAGTCCTATTGCCTTGGAACAGACCACAATCCACCAAGAATTCCCCGCCGGGGTGGGAGATCCTATAGCAAGAACCGGTGACGGTGCCCGCCGCACCATGAAAAGACAATGTAACCGTCATGTGTCGACCTATTGTTTTTAAAAATCAAATGGGTGGCGCGAGCAGCTTGAAGAGCGCTCGCGCAAATTTAGTTTTATCGTGGCGCGCGTTTTGCCAAAATGCGCTGCAATGTGCGCCGATGCATGTTCAACCGCCGAGCTGTTTCGGACACATTGCGGTCGCATAATTCATAAACCCGTTGGATATGCTCCCAGCGCACCCGATCAGCTGACATGGGGTTTTCTGGCGGGTCGGCCTTTATTTCATCATCCGATGCCATGAGCGCTTTAAACACATCATCGGCATCAGCAGGTTTTGCCAAATAATCCACCGCGCCGAGCTTAACCGCGGTAACGGCAGTCGCAATATTGCCGTAACCAGTGAGCACGACAGCGCGTGCATCGGGCCGTTTTTCATTTAGTGCAGACACAACTTGCAATCCATTGCCGTCTTCCAAGCGCATATCCACCACCGCAAAGGCTGGGGGGTTGGACTTCACTTGGGCAATGCCTGCGGCGACGCTGTCAGCGACGCGCACGTCAAAGCCGCGCTTTTGCATGGCGCGTTCAAGCCGGGTGAGGAACGGCTTGTCGTCATCCACCAGCAATAGTGACAGGTCTTTGCCCATCAATTCTTGCACATTTGTCATTGGCTTACCTCGCAATCAATTCAACCTATGTCACACATTGCCGCGCGACAAAAGATCATCTCATCTCCCCGGCTGGGACCTTATCTGACTTTTCAATTTCAATCACCTGTCGGCGCCAGCGTATATTGACGCAGGCATGACCGTTCGGGTTTAGGTTGGCAAACCCCACCTGTGCGCCCGAGCGTTCGAGCAAGGTTTTGGCGATAAATACCCCCAAACCTAGACCGCCTGGTTCGGTTGGATCGTTATCAATGAGGTCATCTTTTGGCCGGCTGGTCAGATAGGGTTCTCCGAGCCGCACCAGCATTTCGGGCGCAAAGCCCGCGCCATCATCTGTGATATTGATCAGCACTTGATCTTTTGACCACACAAGATCGATTGTGACCACTTGCTGGGCGAAATCCACCGCGTTTTCGATGAAGTTGCCTAACCCATAGTTCAGCCCTGCGTTGCGCGCGATCAATGGTTCGCTGCCCTCGCCCTTTTTGTTGATCACAATTTCAATGCCAAAAAAGCGGTGCGGCTCGACCACTTCAGCGACAAAATCTGAAAGGGTTAACTCGCTAAAAGGGTCCTCGCCCGCGTTTAGGTTACGCAGCTTTTGCAAAATGGTTCGACACCGGGCCGCCTGTTCTGAAATCAATTCAAGATCTTGCTTTACTGATTCCTTGTCACTGAGGTCTGAAAGCGCTTCTTTACCCGCAAGGGCAATCGTTGCCAAAGGCGTGCCCAACTCGTGGGCGGCCGCTGCGGCCAAACCATCAAGGGCGGTAATATGGGTTTCGCGGGCCAACACCAATTCGGTTGCGCTTAACGCATCAGCCAATTGGCGCGCTTCGTGCGCCACACGGTTCGTGTATGCTGAAATAAAACTCACCCCACACACAATACCCACCCAAACACCAAATGTATAAAGATTGGGGAATTGGACCGGCGTTTGCGGGTCCCACGGCAAGGGAAAGTGAAAGAACCCGAGCGCTGTTGCAATGCCAACAACAAGGACGCTCAACCCAACTGTCCAGCGAAAAGGCAGGGTGGTGGCGGACACAGAAATTGGCGCCAACAGCAAAATGGCAAAGGGATTGGACAGGCCACCTGTCAAATAAAGCAGACCGCCAAGTTGCATACAATCGTAAGCCAGCATCGCCGCTGCATAGTGCGAACGCAGGCGATAATTGGCCGGATATTTGATAAGCAGAATGACATTGAGCCAAGCCGAAAGGGCAATCAGGGTAAAGCATGCCCCAAGCGGCAATTCATAATTTAGGGCAAAAGCGACTAGCAGCACACCAACGGATTGCCCCCCTACCGCCAACCAGCGCAATCGCACCAGTGTTTCAAGCCTTAGGCGATGGTGGGACCCGATTTTCGTCGCAGCAAACACGCTCATTTGTACTTTTGAACTCCAAGTTTGGTCATTTGATACGCAATTGCGACAGGGATTCATATGCGAAATACGGCTAAATCCCCCCGAATGGTTCACTTTGCGTACATTTCAAGAGGTATTTTTCACTTTTTTGACGCTTGAAGCCAAAGCGTTACGCCCCAAATCTTGTGTATCGTTGATGAAGGAAGAGAAAAATGAGCACAGCAATTATTAAACCCCATTGGTCCCCTATAAACATTGCCTTGATGGTTTTGGGCTTTGTTTTCTTCTGGCCGCTTGGCCTTGCAATGCTTGCCTACATTTTGTGGGGCGAACATTACGGTGGCACCGGTGAAAAGGCGGAAAAGTGGATGAACAAGCAAAAATGCAAGATGGGCCGTAAACGTGGCCGTTATGGTCGCCACTCAGCAACTGGTAACGCGGCATTTGATGAGTACCGTGAAGCTGAAATCCGTCGCCTAGAAGAAGAGCGCATGCGCCTTGAGCAAGAACGTTCTGACTTTGAAGAATTCTTGCGCAGCTTGCATATGGCACGTGACCGCGAAGAGTTTGATCGCTTTAAATCAGCCCATAAAGCCAAGAGCTTTAGTGAAGATAATGCTGACGAGGTGAGCAAGCCGAAGAAAAAGAAAAGCGAAAGCGACGACGAGTAACAATTTGGGCATCGCATATGTGCGGTGCCTTTCAATAAACCTCTCCCCGCCGGTTGACCCTGGCACCCCCGAAAAGCATCTGCTCTTTATTGAGCAGGTGCTTTTTTTGTTTAGGGCAAATTTGGAGCTTGCCTTTGTGGCGCTGATACGCAAAATCGAGCCTTATGTTCTTTGCCAAAAAATCTGAACCCATTCCACAAAGCACTGTCATTGAAATTGATGGTCAGCCCCAAGACATTCTTGTGCGTCAGAACAATCGCGCAAACCGTTATAGGATAACACTGGATAGCCGGCAGGGGATAATTCTGACGGTGCCTAAATCGGGCAATTGGCGCGAAGCCCAGAATTTTTTGACCAAGCAGCACAATTGGTTGGCGGCGCGTCAACACCATGTGGTGGCGCCAAAGCCCATTGAACAGGGCATAAAGCTGCCGGTGCGTGGTGTTGACACACTGATCCAGAGCACGGGCAGTTTGCGTGGTCTTCCCCGACTTGAACCACTAGAGGGCGCGCCAATTTTGCACGTGCCCGGCGCGCCTGAACACATTGGTCGCCGCACGATCAATTGGCTCAAGGCTGAAGCAAAAACCGATTTATCCCACAGCGTCGAAATCCACACCCAGCGACTTGGCGTGCGCCATAAGGCCATCAGCATGCGTGACCAGTCGACCCGTTGGGGATCATGCTCGTCCGCGGGCAACCTCAACTTTAATTGGCGGCTGATCCTTGCCCCACCTTTTGTGCTTGATTATGTGGCGGCGCACGAAGTTGCGCACTTAATCGAAATGAACCACAGCCAAGCCTTTTGGGATCAAGTGGCGCGCACTTTGCCCGACATGCAACGCGGCCGCTCTTGGCTCAAAGTGCATGGCCGCACACTTTTTGCCTATCAATAGGCCAACAGGCCTATCGACCATGTCGTTTCGTTATGCCCAGGTATCAGACGCCAACTGCTTTATTGCCGGCAATCAATTTAGAAATCGCCATCAGACTGGCGCCCCACTAGGTACCAGGTACTAGGTACTAGGCAGCATCAGCGCTCCATCTGACAGCAGATGAGGAGCTTTTCAATGGTGCCGTCAATTTTGTTGCAATCGTCACTGACGTTTTTGGGATATGTGCTTTGATTTTGCGTCGCGCGATACGCCGTAAGCTTCACATCCCTTCATGGGTTTCACTCCCAGCCCTTGACCGCCACCACTCGCCAACCTATCTTGATGAAACCGACCGAACGTTCGGCCTAGTTCTTCAATTGGCTTGATTGATGGGAAAAAGGGAGGGCGTCTTGTGTTGGTGGCGTTTTTTAAGGGGCGGAAAGGATAGGGTGATATGAACATTGATGCTTTGGACAAATTGGATGGCAAACAGCGGGCGCTGTTTGCAGCATTTCAGCTGTTTTTGCAGCATGGGGTCGACGGCACCAGCATTGACGAAGTGGTGAAAGTTGCGGCGATTTCGCGGGGTGGGCTGTATCACCATTTTGCCTCCAAAGATGAACTTTATGACGCGGTACTTGAGTTGTATTTTTTGCGTGGCTATTCCGAATTTGACTTGGCAGTGTTTGATAGTCTTCCATTTGAAGCGCAAAAAACCACGCTGACCAGCGCCATCAGTTCCATGTTTGTGGATGTTACCCATCGCTATGGGGTCGATAAAGCCCGTTATTTTGCCCTATATTTTGACAGCCTAAGCCGTTCGGAAAAATTTAGACGCGCCGTACAAAAGTTTTACGCAAATGTTTTGGCTGCGCTTGAAAACAGTGCGCCCAGCAAACAGGACGCCATAACCTTTATGCGGCTGGTAGAAGGTGAGATTTATTTCTCCACCATTTATGAGCGCACGCCAGATTTTACATCATTGAACCCGAGCGAGGATTAAATGCTTGATCTCTACGCAACCAAGGGTACATCGGTGCCACAGAAATTGACCATAATCACCGCTGAGTTGGCCCTAATAGGATTGGCCTATTTCATCATGTTTGGTGCGGGACAGGCCTGGTTTGATTGGTTATTTGACATGCCAATTGAGCCGGAAATGGGCAGACGCTGGATCATTTTATCGTTTAGCCTGATAACATTGGCCCGCATGTTGTTCACGATGTTTTATTTGATGCAACGGGCAATTCCGTGGTCTGAAACCATTCCTGTGCCGCTTGCTTTTGCGCTTTATTACATTGGATTCGCCATATTGGTTTTACCCAATGGGGCACCGCTTGGGGCCCTTGATTTTGCCGCCATAGGGCTGTTTATCGTTGGGGGCGCAATCAACACAGTGTCTGAATTGATGCGCCATTTATTCAAACAGAATCCGGCCAATAAGGGAAAACTTTATACCGGTGGCTTGTTTGGTCTTTCAATGCACATCAACTTTTTTGGCGATGTGTTGTGGGTGCTCGCCTATGCAATGGTTGCCGGGCACTTTGTTGGCTATTCGATCCCGGTTTTGCTTTTGGCGCTGTTCATGTTTTTTTACATCCCGTCGTTGGATGCCTATTTGGCGAAGCGGTACGGGCAGGCATTTTACGACTATGCGGACAAAACCAAAAGGCTCATCCCATTTGTTTGGTAGCCCATTTTACCGACCAAAAATGCTAGACAAGAGATCTCCGATTGATCGGCGTTGCGGTTCATTTTGCGCTTGCTGTCCAATGGGTTCGGGCGGTGCTTGATCGAAACGCCCATCTCCGCCCGGCAGCTGGGCGACGGCCCAATCGCTGTGCGCCTTTTGCATAAACTCGCGCCATACGTCCACTGGGAAAGAGCCGCCGCCAACTTTTTGCATGGGGCTGCCATCATCATTTCCCAACCATACGCCGGTGACCAGCCGTGCTGAATAGCCAACAAATACCGCGTCGCGGTTGTTCTGTGAGGTGCCCGTTTTGCCCGCCACTGGCCAATTTCCAAATGCGGCTTTGCGCCCTGTGCCCACTTCAATGGCATGGGTGAGCATATCATTCATTTTGCCCACAGCATCGGATGCCATTACTTGACCGGGGCCAGAGGGGATATGGGAATAGAGCACCTCCCCATCTGGGGTTTCAATGGAGGAGATCACATGCGCAATAATGCCCTGACCACCATTGGCAAAGGGCGCATAGGCGGCAGTCAATTCGAGCAAGGAAATCTCTGGTGTGCCCAATGCGATAGAGGGCAAAGGCTTGATATTGGATGAAATGCCAAGCTTATAGGCGGTGTTGACCACATTTTGTGGTCCCAATTCAATGGCCAATTTGGCCGACACAAGGTTTGATGATTGGGCCAATGCGTCCCGCAATTCCATGCGACCTTTAAACTTGCCGGTGGCATTTTCCGGGGCCCAGCCCTTATAGGTGAAGGGGCTGTCGTCAACCATCGTGTTGGGTGAGTAGCCATTTTCAACAGCGGTCAAATAAACAAATGGTTTGAACGCAGAACCGGGTTGGCGTTTGGCGGTGATCGCCCGGTTGTACTGACTTTTGGTATAGTCCGTGCCACCAACGATGGCTTGCACTGCGCCGTCCGGGCGCATGGCTACCAATGCGCCTTGGGAGAAGTCGCGTTCGTCGCCGTTTTTGCGGATAATTTCTTTGATCAAAAACTCCGCTTCTTTTTGCAGTTCCCAATCGATGGTGGTGCGCACAATCACGTCTTCATCCACAATACCCAAATATGAATCCATTAGGGTTTCGACCCAGTCGGCTACGTAATATTCTGTGCCCGTGATGCGGGTGCGAATGCGCTTATTTGGATCGATGGCGGCTGCATTGGCTTCTTTTTCTGAAATGAAGCCCTCTTCGGCCATGGCATTCAAAACAAGCCGCGCCCGTTCGGCCGCCCCTTCTGGGTTTTTGTTGGGCGCAAGGCGTGATGGGGCTTTGAGCACCCCGGCTAAAATGGCCGCTTCACCTAGCGAAAGATTGCGCGCGGACTTGCCAAAATAGCGCTGTGTTGCCGCTTCGATCCCATAGCTGCCCGCACCGAAATAAACCCGATTGAGATACAACTCAATTAGCTCGGATTTAGAATAGTTTTGCTCAAGCCAGATGGCGAGCAAGACTTCTTGGATTTTACGGCCATAATTCTGATCAGGCGTTAGAAAAAGGTTCTTCGCCAATTGTTGGGTGATTGTTGACCCACCGCCAGTTATGCGGCCTTTGGCGATGTTATTCACGAACGCGCGGGCAATGCCAATCGGGTCAAAGCCGGGATGATCATAAAACCGTCGGTCTTCAATCGCGAGAACCGCATTGGGCACATAATGGGGCAACTCGTGAATTGCCACAGCTTCGCCACCCATTTTTCCCCGGTTCGAAATAAGCCGTCCGTCAGCTGCGACAATGCGAATATTGGCGGGACGGTCTGGAATGGCCCATGTGTCGGAGGCTGGCAATTGCATGCCATAATAGGCGACAATGCCCGCAACGGCGATGAAACCCCAAACAGCGGCAACGGTGCCCCAATAGAATAATTTCTTGAACAACCACCAGAACCAAGATTGTTTCTTTTTTGCTGGTGCCCGTTTGCGCGAGGAGGCTTTGGCTTTGGTTTTTGCCTTTGTGGTTTTTGACGCCGGTTTGCGCGTGACTTTCTTGCCGCCGCCCACACGGTCTTTTTGGGTCAAGCGCATATCTGCGTTTTTGGGGCCGGGTCGCTTTGCCAAGGTTTTGCTCGCTAGAAAATTTGGAACTGACATATTCAGTTTTGCTACTGTATCTAACTTAAATGTGGCCGGTTTATGGGCCGTAAAGAAAGGCACAAGAAGCGGGCCCGTGATGTTTATCACGTGCCTTTTTTTCATTTTTCCGATGGCACGAGGCGAAATTGGCTCAATGCGCTAAATTTTTTATGTTGGTTTGGAGCCAAAAATGCCCCGTGCCATTGGCAGTTGCAAACTATGGGCGCTAACCCCGAGGTGCTAAACCCTTCTATCCCCTTGCTCCGCGTTCCATCAAAATTGTTTTGATCGCCTTGATCATTTGATGAGTGCCAAATGGCACAGGTGAGAAACAATACCCACCAAACGTCTTAAAAGCTGCCTTCGGTGTCAGGCTGGACCATCGCACATAGTTTGCAAGGCTTGTGGTGCGACCACCATAAACCTGCCAAGTACATGCTCACCTAAGTTGGTGCCCCATTGCCCGTCGGCAATCGGATGGGGACGCATGTACATATGAACAATAGGCGCGATGGGATGCCCCGAGGATAAGTTTTTTCCTTTTACTGGTCATCTCTTGCTATTGATGATAGTCATCATCTAAAATCTATTGGGGTTGTGATGCGTGTAACTGAAGAAATTGTGGCTAAGAATCACGAGCGAATTTTGGAAACAGCGGCGAACTTGTTTCGTCTGCAGGGCATCAAACAGACTTCTTTGTCCGACGTGATGAGCCAATCTGGGATGACGCACGGGGGGTTTTACCGACACTTTAAGTCAAAGAACCACTTGGTGGCTGCGGCCTTACAAAAGTGTATGGACAAAACCATCGCCGATCTTTCTCCTGAGCGTAATATGCCTGCGGGCCAAGAATTGCTGAATGCGTTCTTGGAGCAATATTTGTGTGACCGGCATTTGCACAACCCACACGATGGGTGCGCAGTGGTAGCTTTATCGAATGAAGTTTATCGCTCAGATGATGCTATTCGCGATGTATATACTGATGGGATTGTGCGCTGGATCGAGGTCTTGTCGAACTTGTTGGTTGGGGACAAGGTGGTACGGCGCAGGACCGCCATGCAAATCATCTCAACCCTTGTGGGAACCATGATGGTGGCGCGAGCGGTAAATGATGAGGCGCTAAGCCAAGAGTTTATGGGCGTTGCGATTGATCGGGTGGATGAAATTTTGATGCCGGAGCGGCAAGAGATCCAATGATAAATGCTTTAAGGATCAAGTTCCGATACCGAAGCGAGCATTGGGCGGTCAGATCGGCGCACATTTGCGCCGCGCTATCGCAGGTTCCACGATGAGCGTGGGGCGGACACACTCGTGTGTCGCCCGTCATGCACATCGCAATGCGAACCGTGAGATAGAATTAAGCGTCGATATTTGTGGCGCTTAGGGCGTTTTCTTGAATGAAGTCGCGGCGCGGTTCCACCAGATCACCCATGAGTTTGGTGAAGGTTTCGTCTGCCACATCGCTTTCTTTCACGTGCACTTGCAAAAGCGAACGCACGTTTGGATCAAGGGTTGTTTCCCACAGTTGCTCTGGGTTCATTTCGCCCAAGCCCTTATAACGCTGCATCGAAATGCCTTTGCGCCCAAAGCTTGTGACCGCTTCGTAAAGGGTGAAGGGGCCATAAATCTCTTCTGCATTGGTTTTACGCTCAAATTTGGCGACACCCACAAAAACATCAGCGATTTCTGCGTGCTCAAAACTGTTTTGGACCGCAGAGGTTTCCGTAACGCTTGCAGAGTTGATCTTTGGAAAGATGGTAAATTCTTTTGATCTCTGCCTGCGGCAAGACTTTGGGTTTTCCAGAAACCCTGATGTCGACGACTGTCGTCCGAATTGTAGCAAAGTGTGACAAACGCCCTGTTTTTAAGAACTTGCACTTGTTGACTTGGAAATGGGTCGCCAAATCGGCTGCACATTTGATCCACGGAGACAGTCATGAAAAGCCATATTCCAGTACCCCCGCAGCTTGTTGTCGCCAAACGTGCGATGCGAGGAAATCTAATAGCTGTCGGGTTGTTCAGCGCAATTGTAAACATCTTGATGCTGACCGGTCCGATTTTCATGTTGCAGGTCTATGATCGCGTTCTGACCAGCCAAAGTGTCAACACGCTGCTTGGCCTGGCGATACTCGCCGCCTCTCTTTACCTGTTTATGGGGATCATCGATGCTGCGCGCGTTCGCGTGTTGGTTTCAATGGGTCATCGATTCGAACAGCGGCTGGCTGGTATGGCCTTCGCCAGTGGGCTTTCCGCCCCTGCTCCGGGCCGGCCGGCTGGCGGCAACGCAATCCGGAATGTTGAGCAAATTCGCAGCTTTCTATCAGGCCAGGGAGCGGCGGCGCTCTTTGATCTGCCTTGGATGCCTATCTATTTTGGGCTTGTTTTTGCACTGCACGTTTGGCTCGGTTTCCTTGGGATTGCGGGGGCGGTTGTCCTTATCATCGTGGCCTTGGTTACCGACCGCGCTGTGCGCAAGGCCACTGCTGTCCAATCAGAACACGCTGGTCGCCGCGCCAGTCTTGCGGAAACGAGTCGGCGAAATGCCGAATTCGTCCGCGCGATGGGTATGCAAACCAACCTAACGTCCAAATGGCAGCGTCTCAATGAACGGTTCATCGGGGCCAGTTCACGATCTGCGGTTACGGTTGCCTTGTCTTCGAGCGTAACCAAGGTTTTTCGGTTAGCGCTTCAGTCGACCATTCTCGCAGTTGCGGCGTATCTCGCGATCCACAATCAGCTTTCACCCGGCTCCATCGTCGCGGCGTCGGTCATCATATCCCGTGGCCTGCAGCCGATCGAAACGCTCGTCGGCGGCTGGCGCGGGATCGTCGGGGCACAGCGCGCCTGGAGCCAGCTCAAGGCGATCTTGGCGACGCAACCGGACGACGCGCAAATCGAGATGCCGGACCCCAAGAGTTCGCTTTCTGTAGACGGCCTTTACGTTGTGCCGCCCGGTAACACGAAGCCAACCCTTAAAGGCGTCAGCCTGGAGCTTTCTTCCGGCGAAGCGCTCGCGGTCATCGGCTCAACGGGTTGCGGCAAGTCGACATTCGCCCGCGCTCTCGTTTCGGCTTGGACGATATCGAGGGGCAGCGTGTGTTTCGATGGCGTCCCGGCCAACCAATTCCGGCCCGAGGATCTTGGGCGCCAGATCGGTTACCTGCCCCAGGACGTGGAACTATTCGAAGGCACACTTGCTGAGAACATTGCGCGCTTTGATCCCGAGGCGGAAGATTCGGCCGTGATTGCCGCAGCCAAGACCGCTGGTGTGCATGAGCTGATTACAAGCCTCGATGGCGGCTACACCGCACTCGTCGGAGAGCAAGGGGCTGCTTTGTCAGGCGGGCAGCGTCAACGCATCGCGCTGGCCCGGGCGCTCTATGGCAATCCGTTTCTGGTCGTCCTGGACGAGCCGAACTCCAATCTTGACGCAGCGGGGGAAGCAGCCCTGAATGCTGCCATCGCCAGCGCTAAAGCGCGGGGTGCAATCGTCGTCGTCATTGCGCACCGTCCGAGCGTCCTTGGTGCCGTGGACAAAATCCTTGTTATGGATGACGGGCATTCGGTTGATTTCGGTTCGCGAGATGACGTGCTCTCCCGTCTGCGTGAGCGAAACGAAGCGGCCCTACGAGGGGCACAGCCCGTAAGTAAATTAGGCAAGCCGCAGGAACCCCGCGGGTCTGAGACACCTCCTGCGACGGCAACCGCTGCGGGCTGACAATCTAATTCTGAACTGAATACTTTTGAGGAAAATCCAATGAATACGAAAAATGATACTTCAGACAACTTTACCGACCGTTCCTACCGTTCGATTGTCACGGGCGCACTGGCGTCGGTTCTTCTGGTCGCCGGTATCGGCGGCTGGGCGGTCACGACCCATCTTTCCAGTGCAGTCGTGACGCAGGGGAGCGTTGTCGTGGCTTCCGATCTCAAGGCAGTCCAGCATTCGGACGGTGGCATCGTGGGTGACATTCGCGTCCGTAACGGAGATCGGGTTCAGGCTGGTGACATCGTGATGAGTTTCGACGACCAGCTTTTGCAAAGCAGCCGAGCACTCATTGATGACCAACTCAT
>NZ_CAKZPW010000420.1:0-2615 GCF_937139385.1 uncultured Maritalea sp.
AGACCCAATCATAGCCTACAAAGCGCGACTAGAAGTTGGGATCTATACCATGCTGTTGGATCTGGTCGCAAAGGAGATGGAGAAAGAAGAAAAAAGCGCCCAAAAAAAGTCTGAACGCGAACAAGCCGAGCAAGTCGTAGAAACAGAACAAGTCGTAGAAACCGTACAAACAGCACCAAACGTACAAACCCACTAAATAGCCAACTCACGAAGGAATACCGATATGATCGAGATTGGTCACTTCATTTCAAATAATGTGATTGCAGGAACTTCAGGGCAATCCAAAGACGTCTTTAATCCATCAACTGGCGAGGTGTCTGGAAGGGTATCCTTGGCGAGTGTTGATGAGGTTGATGTGGCTGTTGCTGCTGCAAAAGCTGCATGGCCTGCTTGGTCGAAAACGCCAGCTCTTCGACGCGCTCGAATTTTGGACAAGTTCAAATCAATCCTGTGGGATCGATTGGACGAATTGGCACAAGTGGTTTCCAATGAGCACGGCAAAACATTTGACGATGCGCAAGGTGAAGTTACGCGCGGTTTAGAAGTTGTTGAATTTGCAACTGGCATCCCACACCTGATCAAGGGCGAGTTTTCAGAAAATGTGGGCACTGGCGTTGATAGCCACATGGTGCGTCAAGCCCTTGGCGTGGTTGCAGGTATCACCCCATTTAACTTTCCAACCATGGTTCCCATGTGGATGTTTCCTGTAGCATTGGCAACGGGGAATACGTTTATTCTCAAACCCAGTGAGCGCGACCCTTCCGCGCCGATATTGATTGCACAATGGTTAAAAGAGGCAGGTCTGCCGGACGGTGTGTTTAATGTGGTCAATGGCGACAAAGTTGCGGTGGATGCATTGCTTGAGCATCCTGACGTTAAAGCCATCAGCTTTGTGGGCTCCACCCCAATTGCCCAATATATCCACCAGAAAGGCACGGCCAATGGCAAACGCGTGCAAGCCCTTGGTGGTGCTAAAAACCACATGCTCATTATGCAGGACGCAGATTTGGATATGGCGGCCAACGCCCTGATGGGTGCGGCTTTTGGGTCAGCTGGCGAACGCTGCATGGCAATTTCGGTTGCTGTGCCGGTTACGGATGCTGTAGCTGACGCATTGATCGCCAAACTCGTTCCCAAAATTAAGGCGCTCAAAGTTGGACCATCCCTAACACCGGGCATGGAAATGGGTCCGCTTGTGACTGGTGAACACCTCCAAAAAGTTACCTCATATATCGACCAAGGCGTTCAAGAGGGTGCTGAGTTGGTGGTTGACGGCCGGGACCTCACAAAACCTGATGGACACGAAAACGGATATTTCATCGGCGGCTCCCTGTTCGACAACGCCACCACAGATATGACGATCTATAAAGAAGAAATATTCGGCCCAGTACTAACGGTAGTGCGCACCAAATCTTATGCCGAAGCCGTTGAAGTGATCCACGGACATGAATATGCAAATGGCGTTTCCATCTTCACGCGGGATGGCGATACTGCACGCTCGTTCAGCCAAGATATTGAAGTTGGCATGGTAGGCATCAACGTGCCCATTCCTGTGCCAATGGCCTTTTACAGTTTTGGTGGCTGGAAAAACTCACTGTTTGGCGATCACCATATGCATGGCATGGAAGGCGTTCGTTTTTACACCAAAATGAAAACCACCACTAGCCGGTGGCCAACTGGCGTGCGAAATGACGCGCAATTCTCTATGCCAACACTGGGGTAAACGGCGACTGTTTTCGACGGAGGTGTACCCACTGTTCGCTAATCAACAACTTGAAAAACAAATTCGGCAACAGCTTGCCGTTTCGATCTCCACTTTTGAAGGGATGGTTTGCGTTCATGGTGGTGTGGCTACAAGTATTCTAATCAACGTACGTCTGCTTCAACGACCGTTCAGTTTTGCCTAGCACTTTTGATGAAGTTCCGTTCTCCGCCCAAGCTCAAAGATTATGTAGTTATTGAGCTTGGTCGGTTTGTCCGCAAAGCCAACATCGAACTTCAGCTAATCCACACAGCTCGCTACTCATCCTCAAACGGGTTTATTTTCAACTGCAATTCGAATTAGAACGTACCGTTTGTTCAGTGTTTGACGTTTTACGCTCCCAAATCCCCCTGTTGGTTGTTTTGGTTTGCAAGTCGCTGCCAATGAGAAAATGTAGAGTATACAACTGCAATCTGGTCCCACATATCCGCAATACAATCCCACTTAACGACAAAGCGATCCCGCGTAGCGACAATCGAGAGCCAGTTAACGCATTGCAGAACTGTATATAGGCTTCGGAGCGAGCGGTTGCGTGCATATAATTGCAATCAAAACCGCGGAATCTACTTTGCATTTTTGTTGGGATGGGGTTTGGACCTCAAGGTAATAGACTGAAATACAAAGATATTTTGTGGTATTTCCATTGCGACACTTTATGAACTCCTCGGGAAATCAACAACAACACCCCGCAGACCCGTTAGCGATAAAAAAAATCCACAGCCATCTTTTCAAGCATTTGAGAATATCGTTAGAATGACTGTAAATCATTTAGGTTTTTCAGCGCATTAGCTCGTGGTGCTGCGTGGCGAGACGTCTGCGTGGAACAAGATCTGGCCCATATTGCGCAAAAGTC
>NZ_CAKZPW010000421.1:0-5467 GCF_937139385.1 uncultured Maritalea sp.
AGTCTGGCTTCAAGGGCGGCTTTTGCCGCCCTTTTCTATTTCAGGTGCTCGGCATGCCACGCAATATGCTGATGCATAAACGTGGACACAAATGGGTAATAGTGGTCGTACCCTTCTTGAATACGCATGGTCAGGTCGATTTCAGTACCCTTAACCGCTTCAACCAGCTCCTGCGGGCGACAGCCCTCTTCCATCCATTGATCCACATCGCCTTGATCAACCAAAATGGGTGAAAATCGATTACCGTCAGCAATCAAATCACACGCATCATACTGGCGCCAAACTGATTGATCGGAGCCAAGATATTTCTCAAAAGACGGTTTTGACCAACTGGCTTTGGAAGGGCGACAAATCGGAGCGAAAGCCGAGCAGCTCTTAAACCGATCTGGATTTTTCAGCGCAATGGTCAGCGCACCATGTCCGCCCATCGAATGGCCGAAAATGGATTGACGCGACATATCGGCGTTAAAGTTCTCTCCAATCAGTTTTGGCAGTTCGTCCACCAAATA
The DNA here is from genome assembly GCF_937139385.1 of uncultured Maritalea sp. Lineage (NCBI taxonomy): Bacteria > Pseudomonadati > Pseudomonadota > Alphaproteobacteria > Hyphomicrobiales > Devosiaceae > Maritalea > uncultured Maritalea sp. The sequence continues at coordinate 510 of NZ_CAKZPW010000421.1, forward strand.
GGTGTACATATTGTAGTTTTTGTCGAATGGCTCCTCTGTCGCATCCAAATAGAAGCCTGCCGCCTTGCCAAACTGCCAATTGTCAGGCTCGTCTGGCACATCTTCGCCGCGTGGCGACGTGTCTGGGCACACAATAATAATGCCCTTTTGGGCCGCCATTTGCCGATATTCGCCTTTGTCCATCACGTTTGAATGGTCGCACGTGAGGCCTGACAAATACCAGAGCACCGGGCACGTCTTTTCAGTCGCTTGAGGCGGAACGAACACGGCGAAGGTCATCTCGCAATGGCAGGCGTCAGAGGCGTGTGTGTAGACACCCTGCGTGCCGCCATGCGAGCGGGTTTCAGAAACAATTTGCATATTGGTTCCTTAAAACTTCACAACGCCGCGAATGCTTTCGCCTTTGCGCATCAGGTCAAAACCATCGTTGATTTTGTCCAAACCCATCGTGTGGGTAATCATTGGATCAATCTCGATTTTGCCGTCCATGTACCAATCAACAATTTTGGGCACATCTGTGCGCCCCTTGGCACCGCCAAAAGCGGTGCCGCGCCAATTGCGCCCGGTCACCAGCTGGAACGGACGGGTTGAGATTTCTTGTCCCGCACCCGCAACACCAATAATGATCGATGTGCCCCAACCCTTGTGGCAACACTCGAGCGCTTGGCGCATCACATTGACGTTGCCAATACACTCAAACGAATAGTCCGCGCCGCCTTTGGTCAAATCGACGATGTATGGCACCAGGTCGCCTTCAACCTCATTTGGGTTGACGAAATGGGTCATACCGAACCGTTCGCCCCACGCTTTACGGGCTGGGTTCAAGTCCACCCCAACAATCATATTGGCCCCTGCAAGGCGGGCGCCTTGGATGACGTTAAGGCCGATGCCGCCAAGGCCAAACACGACCACATTATCGCCCGGGCGCACTTTTGCGGTGTTGATCACCGCACCAATGCCGGTAGTCACACCGCAACCGATATAGCAAATGCTTTCAAATGGTGCGTCTTCTCGCACCTTTGCCAATGCAATTTCGGGCACGACTGTGTGGTTCGCAAAAGTCGAGGTACCCATGTAGTGAAAGGCTGGCTCGCCCTTGATCGAGAACCGCGAGGTACCGTCAGGCATTAGGCCCTGGCCCTGAGTGGTGCGGATTTTTTGGCAAAGGTTGGTTTTGCCCGACGTGCAATAATCGCATTCGCGGCATTCGGGTGTGTAGAGCGGGATCACGTGGTCGCCCTTTTTCAAAGTCGTCACGCCCGGCCCTACGTCAACCACAACACCAGCGCCTTCATGGCCCAGAATGGCCGGAAAAATCCCTTCAGGGTCCGCGCCGGACAGAGTGAATTCGTCTGTATGGCAAATGCCCGTAGCGCGAATTTCAACAAGAACCTCGCCCTCTTTTGGGCCTTCCAAGTCAACTTCGACAACTTCAAGCGGTTTTCCCGCCTCAAATGCAACTGCGGCTTTTGTTTTCATTATGACTTCTCCAAAAAAGCTTTTGTGCGCATGGACACCAGAATCTGATAATTGAGCTTATGCTAGCAACCCAACAATGACACCCACAATCATGTTTTTGTGTTTTTTAGGTTTAGGACAATAAGATGAGTGAGGCGATGCGCACGAAAATTGAACGATTGCTCGCCTCGTATAAATCCGGTGCACTTGGCGGTGCGCATATGCCCGAAGATGTCCACCCACCACTGCCACGCGACAGCGCTGCATTGCTGCACTATCTTACGCTTGGCATGTGCCTAAATTATCAACGCAATGCCTATGGGCTTTGGCTCGCTTGCACAACGACATACGCTGACGAGGAAACTGATTGGGTGTTTGATCCGCAAAAGGTTGTCGAAAGGACCACGGAACAGTTGCGATCCGCACTGCTCAAACACAAAGTCGCTTTGCAGCCCAACAAACATATCGAGAATTGGCAACGCGTTTCTGGTGGCATTGTTGCACATGGTGAAGGTGACGTGCGGTGTATTTTGGCAAAGAATGGCTTTGATATTGAAAACATTCGCGCCTTTATCCAGTCGAACAAACGCGATTTTCCTTATCTGGCGGGGAATAAAATCTGCAATTATTGGCTTTATGTGTTGACCCAATATACCGACCTGCCCTTGACCAACCGCGCCGCGCTTTCTGTTGCACCGGACACTCATGTTATTCAAGCCAGTTTGAAGCTGGGGCTTATATCACCTGCAGAATCCAAACGCTCAGATGTTGCTGAACTGGTTGCCCAACGATGGCAAGACGTATTGAGCGGTACTGACCTTGTGCCCATTGATGTGCACACGCCATTATGGCTTTGGAGCCGTGGTGGTTTTGCGGAGTTGGAGGACGCGTGATGAATGCAATAGTGACAAGACTTGGCGAGATCGACGGCAAGCCATTTGACCGGATTGTGCTAAAAACCGAACAAGCTGAAGTCGCGGTTCTTTCGCTTGGGGGGATCACCCAAAGCTGGGTCATTCCTACACCAAATGGCCCACTTGATGTGGTCTTGGGCTATGATGATCCGTTCGATTATATTGACAACCCTGACTATTTGGGCACCACCGTCGGCCGCGTTGCAAACCGAATTTCTGGCGCTCAGTTTGAGCTGGATGGTGAAATTTACCCGCTGAGCCAAAACGGGCCAGGCATGACACTGCATGGCGGTACCAATGGACTTTCGAAACGCAATTGGACTGTTGTGGATGTCGGTGAAACATATGTAGAGTTGACGTACACTTCTGCACATTTGGAAGAAGGCTTTCCTGGCAATGTTGAGTTTACAATGCTCATAACGCTTGAGGGCGCCCGGTTAAACTACCACATAGGCGCGACAGTTGACCGACCAACACCGATCAATTTCGCCCAGCACAATTACTACAACTTGCTCGGTGGCGGTCCAATTTGGGATCATCAGATGCAGATCAGCGCGACCCACTATGCGCCGTTGGGCGACGACTTGCTGCCAACTGGCGAGATCGCTTCAATTGCGGGTACACCATTTGATTATCGCACCTTGCGCTCTTTTGCAGAAGCGGACCCCAATCGTAAGGGTATGGATATGGCGTATGTGCTGCCCGCGGACCGAGATTTGGACGACCCGGTTGCGCAAGTGAAAGCACCAAATGGTGTCACGCTGCAACTTTGGACAGATCAGCCGTGTTTACAGACCTATAATGGCAACAATCAATCGGTTCAAACCAGTGGCGCATCTGGTCGTCCATTTGGTCGCTGTTCAGCCATTTGCATAGAGCCACAAAGGCATTCAAACGCGGTCAACACCCCCGCCTTCCCAAGCATTATCGTGACGCCTGAGATGCCTTATGCCTATCGAACGGCGATCGAGATCCAGTCCACAAGTGCATGATCCGTATATAGTTTTGATTGTTGCTTTATGAAATAATGTAATCGTATACAATAACCAATGGTGGCAAACTTCCTGTATTTTAAGAAAATGCTTCCATAATTTATTAACATGCAAATCATACTGTACGTATAATTGCTTAGGGGATTGCGATGCATAACACAGATATAATTCAGGATTATCACGCCCACATCTACTTTGGCAGCGTAACGGCTGGGCTGGCCAAGGAACTATGCGAAAATGCCGTAGAGCAATTTGGCGTCAAAATGGGTCGCATGCACGAAAAACCTGTTGGACCGCACCCAATGTGGTCTTGCCAACTCACCGCAACAACGGATCAATTTGCTGAGCTGCTTCCCTGGCTGGCGCTTAACCGAAACAGTCTAATCATTTTCGCCCACCCACAAACCGGCAACGATTTAGTCGATCACCGCGATCGCGGTATTTGGTTGGGCGCGGGCTTGGAATTAGATTTCAGCGTTTTTGACTAAAAAAGCCCCGGCAAAGCCGGGGCTCGTTTTTGATTGAAACGGCGGGTGCCTTGCTATGCAGGCATGCCTTTTTCGACCAGTTTGACCATATAAGAACATCCCGTTGGGATAATTTCGTCATTAAAATCGTAGTCGGGGTGATGAACGCCTGCGGTATCGCCCTGCCCCAAGAAAATATAAGCGCCTGGACGCTCGTTGAGCATGAACGAAAAGTCTTCGGCGCCCATCACTGGGTCGGTGTCGTCCACCACCCGGTCTTCGCCCGCAATTTCCTTGGCGACTTCAACTGCAAATTTCGTGCGTTCAGCATCGTTGATGGTGACAGGGTACTCGCGGTTATATTGTAGTGAAATCTCAGCGCCGTGCATTTCGCCGATTGATTTGCAGATCTGTTTGAGCCGCTCTTCGGCCAGGTCGCGCACATCTTCGTCCAATGTGCGTATCGTGCCCGAAAGCTTGGCCGCGTGCGGGATCACATTGTCCGTATCGCCTGCGTGGAAGGTGGTGACCGAAACAACGATTGATTGAAGCGGATTGGTGTTGCGCGAAGCGATCTTTTGGAAAGCCTGCACCAAATCGGTGCCAACGATAATCGGGTCAATGCCTGCGTGCGGCCGTGCGGCGTGTGCGCCTTTGCCCACGATATCAATATAGAATGTATCGGCTGCAGCCATCAATGGCCCAGGGCGAATGGCAAAATTGCCGACGGCCCTCCCCGGTGCGTTGTGAAGGCCATAGACTTCATGAATGCCAAAACGGTCCATCAAACCGTCTTTCACCATTTCATTGCCGCCGCCACCGCCTTCTTCTGCCGGTTGGAAAATCACAATCGCTGTACCATCAAAATTGCGCGTTTCAGCCAAATATTTGGCAGCGCCCAGCAACATTGTGGTGTGGCCATCGTGGCCGCAAGCATGCATTACGCCCGGATTGGTCGATTTATACTCATGTGGCTGCGCTTCAACGATTGGCAGGGCATCCATATCAGCGCGCAAACCAATCACCCGACCCGATGTATTGGTTTTTCCTTTGATCACACCAACAACGCCAGTTCGGCCAATACCAGTGACCACCTCGTCAAGACCAAACTCTTTGAGCTTTTCAGC
>NZ_CAKZPW010000422.1:0-6161 GCF_937139385.1 uncultured Maritalea sp.
TGTTCAAAGAAGTGTTCGGCAAATTTACCTTTGCACCAACCGCAGATTTCTCCCTTTTGCGCAAAGCCGCAGATTTAGCCGACGAGAAAAACATGACGTGGCACGCCGGTGGCATTGTTTCAGGCGATAGTTTTTATCAACCCCTAGGGTTAGACGCCTATAAACCCCTCACCGCACACGGCATTTTGGCCGTTGAAATGGAAGCGGCAGTCCTTTACACCATCGCGGCACAAAAAAACTGCAAAGCCTTGGCCATTTGCACCATTTCAGATTGCCTAATCACAGGCGACGAAATCGATGCAGACCAGCGCCAAACATCTTTGACCGACATGGCACAATTATCACTGGAATTGGCGGCGTCTATATAGTTCCCGCAATTGTTGCGCCTATTCTCTTCGCCTAGCCTGACAACAAAATAACAAGGAGTGATTCTGTGCAGTGTTTGGTTGTTGGGGGCACAGGTTTTCTCGGTGGGGCGATTGTTGATCGCCTGGCCATGGCCGGTCACTTTGTCGATGTGCTTTCACGTGGTAATACCCAGCGCACCTGCCCAGATAATGTCCGTTTTGTTCAAGCAGACCGCCACAGCGACCTCTCAGAGATCAAAAGCAAACAGTATGACTGGGTTTTTGATACCTGCGCTTTTTCACCTGACGCTGTGGATAGATTGCTCGACGCTGTGGGGGAAGATATCAAACGCTACATCTTTATCTCATCACTCTCAGTTTACGCGAATTACGAGACCCAAGGCCTCACGGAGGAGCATCCTTGCCCCACTGCAACTGACCAAGAACTGGCAGCTATTCAAGATATCCCAGCCGACAAAAAGGGCAGCGCCCCCGCCTATGGCAGCGCTTATGGGCCACTCAAACGATCATGTGAAATAGCGGCAGAAAAACGACTAGCGGACCGATCGACGAATTTGCGGGTCGGCTTGCTTGTTGGGGCGGGAGACTACACCGACAGACTTGGCTATTGGGTGCGCAGAATTGATGAAGCCCATGGCAACAGAAAAAGAATGATTGCGCCTGCTCCAAAAAACAGACTTGTGCAAATGATTGATGTACATGACATCGCAGATTTTGCACTGCTTTGCGCGGCCAATGGGTTTGGGGGTAACTTCAACATCACCAGCTCGCCCATGCGGTTTGCGGATTTGTTGCAAGTAATCGCTACTAAAACCGGCTCACAACCAGAAATCAATTGGGTCACCAATAGCGAGATTGTTGCGGCAAACATTTCGCCATGGACTAACGTTCCAATGATGCCCCCAGATTCACCCCAATTTAAACATTTCTTCGAAGTTGATACATCAAAAGCAATCAAAGCGGGCCTTAGGTGTCGCCCCTTACCCGAAACGCTTCTGCCGTTGATTAATTGGGATCGAACACGTAGAGAAATCAATCTCAAATGCGGTTTAACGCAGGCGATGGAAGACAAACTTCTACCAACCTAAACGCACATAAGTCTGATCTTGTGGGCACACCGGAGCCGATTGAATGTCTCTAGCCGACCATCTTGCAAGTGCCCTAAAGCGCCATGACGAAAAGCCGAACGTTGAATTGGCTCAAAGGCTCGCCAAACAGGCGGAGGTGAGCAGCGAGGTTCTTGAACTGCTCGCAATTGTCAAAAATGGCGAAAAGGCACAAGCACATGACGCTATCAAAGTGTTATATGAATTGGCCGCGCTGCGTCCTGGGGCCTTTGGGGACAAAATTGGATTTGTGTTCGACCTGTTGGGCACTAAAGACAACCGCATTTTATGGGGCGCCCTGACCCTATTGGCAAATACGTGCAAATTGGATCATGGCGCAACCTTTGAGCACTTGCCCCAAATTTTGGACGCCTCAGCGCGCGGATCTGTTATCGCCAAAGACGCCACCTGTGAGATATTGTTAGAACTAGCGGCCAGCTCCGCCCATCAAAATCAGGTGCACCCGCATCTCATTAATTTCTTGAGCGCGGCGGCCCCAAATCAACTGCCCATGTATGCGGAAAACGCTGCAAAAAGGTTCATCAATACCGAGAACGTTGAGCTGGTGCACACGCTCTTTGCGCGCCTTGAAGAAATGCCGACCGCAGCAAAACGTGCGCGGTTAGAAAAGGCAATCGCTAAGCTTTCACTGCCCCCAAAACCGCTTTCGCTCGCCTAATTGCGAAGTTCGCCCTTTTTTTGTCGCGATTAAATCTCTTAATGCTTGGCAACAGCCTTAAGGGGAATTGCGATCCATGCTCGACAACAATAATGCTGCGCGTCTGCGCGAAGGGGTGAAAAGCCTTGAAACCATGACCCGCTTTGCGTTGGCCGTTTTGGCGTTGGCCAGCGGGGTCTATACCTATTTGGGCGTGCGCAGTTTGCTTGATGGGTCCGCAGACATGGTTTTTGCCGCCGCCATCATCTATTCGGTTGCCGTTTCCGTGGGCATTTATGCCTTTTGGACCTATATGATGAAATTCTTGCCCCTAATGCGCGACAACGCGCGGCGCGGCGCATTGATCGCTGTTATGGGGTTGGGCAGCTTGATGATCGTTGCTATGTCCTCTTGGCTCAACGCCGCAGCCCTTGCAGGGTCGGCAGCGCTTGAGCAGCATTTAGCGGTGACCCTTGAAGATTATGTTGCGGATTTGGATGCGGCCCACGGCAATGCGCTTTCCGCACAAAGCCTTTTGCCCGACGTACAACGTGCCTCGGTGCGCTTTTCACGGCTGGCAGACGACGAACGTCGTTCCGGTGCCCTCACCGGCACCTCGGGGTCTGGATCTGTGGTGCAATTGCTGACCCAAATGTCTGCCCAATTGGACGAATTGGGCAACACAATTACCGCCTCGCGCGGCACTGTGACGGAGCAATTTGAAAAAGGCTCAACCCACCTTGCCAACATGCGCGCCCTTGTATCGGGCGAAGGGGCAGTGCAACCGCGTGCGGACAAATTTGCCGCCGAAGCCGTAGCGCTGACGGGCGTGATCGCATCCCTGCAGGAAACCTCCATCGCCTCCTCGGTTAGTCGCGCAGCGGACGACCTGTCGCTCGGCTTCATCGCCCCGGTGGCTGATGGCCGATCAGACGAACTGGTCGCCCGCCAAGACGAAGTGATGCAGTCGGTCATGGGGGCCGTCCAAGCCCAATCCACCGCCCTTAAAACCGCCGCCGACAAAATCTTAGGCGAACCAAAAGTACAACCACGTCGATTTGTGCCTTTGTCCTCCGCAGAAGCGGTATTGCTGTACGCGCGCGACTTCTTGCCAAGCTGGGCCGGGGCCATTTCAATCGATTTGCTCCCCATGGTCTTGGTTTTAATCTTAGCTGTTGTTTATTCGGCCAGTCGACGCGAAGCCAGAACGCTTGATGCGGCAGACAAAATTACAGCCGCTGAAATGATGCGCGCGGTTAGCCTGTTCAATGAAATGAACGCAAACCGCGAGGCAGAAGTTGCCAAACAAGCACCACAGGAAAAAGAGCAAAGTAAAGAGCCAACGCCTCAAACCAAAACAGACGACCCCAATGTCACCTCGATTGAAACTGCAAAACGCCACGACGCTAAACCCACATGAGTGACGCACAAATGGCACCGCCAAAACGCTCACGCCTTGGTTGGCCAAGCGATGCTAATCTCATTAGAGGCATTTTCTTTGCCCTACTCGCTGGCGCGGGGACCTTGCTCTATTTGGACTTCATGTCATTGAACGAGCAAACAGCCGCTCAGCCCTTGCAATTTGAAAGACCAATATTACCAGCAGTTGAGCGCCCAGAATTTGATCCCAACGCACCGCGCTATGATCCAAGTGAACAAGTTACCGTACAGGCTGAGGTTCTTTCCGCGCCAATGGTCGCCACACTGGCGCAAAACGGCGTTATGCTGTTGTCAGGTTATATTGATCCAAATGCCGCGCCACGCATAATTGAAGAATTAGACCGCACCAAAGAATACATCAAAACCGTGCAAATAAACTCGCCCGGCGGCTCAGTTAATGATGCACTTGAAATTTCAGCCCATATCCGCAAACTCGGTTTTTCGACCACCATTGAGGATGGAGGCTATTGTGCATCGTCCTGCCCAATTTTGTTCGCCGGGGGAACAGCACGTCTGGCCGGCAAAACAGCAACGATCGGCTTGCATCAAATCTATGGCGCAACGCCTCAAACAACAGCCCCACAAGCCATGTCCGACGCCCAAACCACGACAGCACGCATCACCCAGCATTTGGATGAAATGGGTGTTGATCCAAAGATCTGGATCCACGCGCTGCAAACGCCCCCAAACAAACTCTATTATTTAACCAACCAAGAAATGAAACAATTCAAATTGGCCACCAAAATTCGCTAAATGCTACTATGTGGCCCGATGCCGAAAAAACATGGCCAACCACAGCAACGCGGCAAACAGAACAGCACGTTCGGCAGCGCCAGCAAATTGGGGCATTAAAAAAACGAAAGGCACTAAACCTGCCAACAAGGCCACAACCACTATCGACCCTATGCGGCATGACTTATCTTGGGTGACATAGGCGCGCCAACTGATCCCAACAACCAGCGCTATTGCCGCGAACAAAAAGAAAAAACCGTGCCAATGAGCGAGGGGAGCGGCAAAAAATTGGGTTGTATCGATCGAGCGTTGATTAAATGACCCCGCCCCGATCATGCAAACGCCAAAGACCATAAAAGCATAGTAGTCACGACGATGTTTAGCCGTCAGTTGTAACGCATCAAAAAAAACGCCAAAGCCAAGGCTGATAAAACCAACCCGCATGATCCATGCATTCGGCATTTGTTGGCCGGCAAGCTCACCCGTTGTATGTCGCACCCAGTTGTAATCGGAATGCGTAAAAAAGGGTGCAATCAACGCCGCAACAACGAAAATGCATATCCCAAATAGGCTCCAGCTTCGGCCGATTTGCACCATCCGCTAGCCCCCTTAAGACAACGCCAAAACCGGCATTGCTTAACCAAGGAGTTCATATTCAAATGTGTGAATTGTCAAGTGCACCCAACGGTTATCCGACCATATCCTTTGTTACTGACGCACAAGTTCAATAACATCGTGAACGGACTCAAACTGCGGGGCAGGCAATTCTAGCAATATCGAGGTAGGTTTGCCCAAAGCTTCAAACAAGCAACCCACTTGATCGTGCTCGCCATCTACCCCATAGGCTCTAGGTTCTTCATAGCCATAGTGTGACGCCCCTTTGTAGGCAACGCCAGTTTCTTGCATATGGAGAGTGCCGACAAATCGTTGCGAACCTGAAAGCTTTTCAAGTCGCAATTGATCGCCCGCCTGACTGATACGACAATCAAAAAACTTGTAACTCACCAAGGCAGAAATGCCGCCCAACTTTATAGTGCGGCATTTGTAGTTGCCTGTTGGGACCACTTTGGGAGCACCGATCCCCATGCTATATAGTTCTTTGACGATGGCGCGATCAGAAGCGTTTTCGCCCAACATGGCCTCGGCCAAGCCCTTTATCCGCGATTGATCAATTGTATGAAGACGAGAAAAATCACGAGAGGACAAATCAAGCCCATCAGGCACACAAGAACCCGCGTAGGCCGTGGAGCAAACCAAGGCGAAAATTGTTGAAAGAACCAGTTTCGCCTTGATCATATTCTAACTCCTAAAGATCGCGCACATCCACAAAGTGGCCCGCGATTGCCGCCGCAGCCGCCATGGCTGGGCTAACCAAATGGGTCCGGCCTTTAAAGCCTTGTCGACCCTCAAAATTTCGGTTTGAGGTTGAAGCACAGCGTTCTTCCGGCTTCAACTTGTCGGCGTTCATCGCCAAACACATGGAGCAACCCGGCTCTCGCCATTCACAACCCGCATCCAAGAAGATCTGATCAAGCCCTTCAGCTTCGGCTTGCTCTTTAACCAAACCAGACCCCGGCACAATCATAGCGCTCACGGTTGGGGCAATCTTTTTGCCTTTTAACACTGCAGCTGCAGCGCGGAAGTCTTCGATCCGCCCGTTGGTGCACGAGCCAATAAACACGCGATCGATTGTAATATCAGTGATCTTTGTGCCTGGCTTTAGCCCCATATAATCAAGCGCACGCTGTTTCGACGAACGCTTGGTTTCATCGTCGATATCCGCTGGGTCTGGCACACTTCCGGTGACCGAAACAACGTCTTCCGGCGACGATCCCCACGATACAATCGGTGGAAGAT
>NZ_CAKZPW010000423.1:0-2255 GCF_937139385.1 uncultured Maritalea sp.
ATCAAACTGTTTAACAGCGCGGATGGTTTAACCTGGACGGATAGTTCAGGCCGCACCTATACAAAGCCATTTGATGAATTGATGGAATGGCGTGGTGAACGAGCGCAAGCGGGGCGTCAGCCACCAACTGGTTTCCCACGCAACAACAAGTTCAAAGGCTAACTTGTTGGATCATCACCAATTTCAAAATCAATAATGAGCGGGTAGTGGTCAGACCCGCCATTTGCGCCTCGGTGAGGAAGGTTCGTTTTTACGTCACCACGGGTCAAAATGTGATCAAGCTGCATCCAAGGCGGCATATCAAACGGATATGTCGGTGGCGCGGGCCAAGTTGGCATCAACCAAACGACGCGTTTCATGCCCGCTTCATCGACCAAGCCTTTGAAGGCGTAAGAGAAGGGGGTTGAGTTGAAATCTCCCCCGAACAGCGTCGGTCCATCAATCTTGTTGAGCGCATCCGCTACCACTCGCCGTTGTTTTTTCTGGCGATCGGAAGGAATTGGCCAATCAAAATGGGTAGTTACAACATTAAACGGAATCTCATCCTGAACTTGAACGGCAATGATTGATGTACGTTGTTCCGCACTCAGTGAATCAACGCAGTCTTGTATGCTGAGTTCTTTAAGTGGGAACTTTGAATAGACGCCCAAGAATGATCGTTTGCCACCCTGACAGTGCACACTATATGGCATCAACTCACTAAGCCTTGGCTCTAGCCCTTTGCGATGCCAGCTCCAATACTCCTGAATGAATAATATATCCGGGTCTTGTTCTTCAATGCTTTGAAAGAGCCCCTCAAGGTTCTCATTTTTGGCGTAGATGTTAAATGTCATCAGACGACGCGTTTCGCCAGACAGTTTTGTCGGGTTTGCATTGAACTGAACGGCGCCAACAACTTCAGGAACGACAACCAGACTTGATGCAACAAAGCCCATTGCGCAAAAACTCAAGACCAAACCCTTGAACGGTTGGTGTTTAGCAAAAATTGCGCTGATCAAAAACAATGCCAGGCTGAGTGGAAATATAATCGGTTGGAAATGATTGAAGACGTCTAGCGGCCAAAAGGCAAAGGCCAAAAAGCCAACAATTGCACTCAGCGAAACAAAGAATGCGCCGCCAGCAAAGAGAAACCGTACTATGGACAAAAGCCCTTGATTGTTCACGCGCTATCTAACTTGTCTTGACCCTGTTTGGTCTTCATCCAGCAATTGCCAGTGATCCCCGTTTCCAAGAACTTCTAGCGGTTTAAACGAACTCTTATAGGCCATTTTAGGCGAATTCTTGACCCAATATCCTAAATATAGGTGAGGCAAGCCCGCAGCACGTGCGCGTTCAATTTGGTCCAATACCATGAATTTGCCAAGACTTCTATTGGACAGGTCAGAATCAAAAAAGCTGTACACCATCGAAATGCCATCCGGCAAAATGTCGGTAAGGGCAACAGCCAGCAATGGCCCCGGTTTTTCACCGATTGGCGTGCGTTCGCGATATTCAACAACAACGGACTGCACGGGCGTGTCTTCCACCATAAACTCATAATCAAGGTGCGACATTTCCGACATGCCGCCATTTTTATGCCGATCCTTCAAATAGCGCTTGAACAACAGATATTGTTCTTGTGTCGCATGTGGAAACACATCTGTGCTGACAATATCTTGGTTTTTGCGCCAGATCCGGCGTTGGTTGGCGTTGCGTTTAAACTGTGCAACCAAGACCCGGGCAGACTGGCACGCTTGGCAACCATCACACGCGGGACGATATGCGATATTTTGGCTCCGCCTAAACCCATGCACACTCAACATATTGTGCAAGTCAGCAGCGCGCCTGCCGGCTAAGTGGGTAAACAGTTTGCGCTCGTACTTTTCAGGCAAATAGGGACACGCTGTTTCAGCGGTCAAATAAAACTGCAGGTCTGAAGGACTATGTTCGGTCATTTCCGCTTGTTGATCGTCAATACGATCATCCCTATCGGCAACTCGTCAAGACAGTTTAGACCCCATAGTACCATGGCGCAACAATGCTGAAAGTAATCCAAACCAATAAGATTAATGGCACACCAGCAATAAAGTAATGTTTGAACCGATAATGCCCGGGTCCCATGACCAACAAATTGGTTTGATAGCCGATTGGGGACGCAAAAGAAGCGTTGGCACCAAGGATAACGGCAACCACAAATGGCAATGGATCAACACCTAAGCTTTGTGCTGTGGATATGGCAATCGGGGTGAACAATACCGCCGTGGCATTGTTGCTCA